>WQWG01000008.1 GCA_009785435.1 Clostridiales bacterium | reverse complement strand
GCGACGGAGGGCATCATCTATGTGCGCGCGGAATATCCGCTTGCCATCCACAGGCTTGAGATCGCCATGCAGCAAGCAAGGGAAAGAGGGTTTTTGGGCCAAAACTTATTTGGAACCGATTTCAGCTTTGATCTTCGGATCAAAGCCGGCGCGGGTGCTTTCGTATGCGGCGAAGAGACGGCGTTGATCGCTTCGCTTGAGGGCGAGCGCGGCATGCCGAGGCTCAAACCGCCGTTTCCGGCCCAAAAGGGTTATTGGCAGCTTCCAACCAACATCAATAATGTAGAAACGTTTGGAAACGTTCCGTGGATCATATTGAACGGAGGCGCGGCTTTCGGCAGCATGGGTACGGAGCTCAGCAAAGGAACAAAAGTATTTGCGCTTGCCGGAAAAATCAAAAAAGGCGGACTGGTTGAAGTTCCGATGGGGCTTCCGCTCAAAGACGTCATCTTTGGAATCGGAGACGGCATTAAAGAAGATAAAAAGTTCAAAGCCGTTCAGATGGGCGGACCGTCGGGCGGATGCATTCCGGCAGAGCTGATTGACACGCCTGTAGATTATGAGAACATCAACAAAACAGGTGCCATCGTTGGTTCGGGCGGGATGATCGTTATGGACGAAACGACATGCATGGTTGACATGGCGAGATATTTCCTTGACTTTACGAAAAAAGAATCTTGCGGCAAATGCAATTACTGCCGCGTCGGAACCAAAAGGATGCTTGAAATTCTTGAAAGAATTACAGATGGAAAAGGCAAAGAGGGCGATATAGAGCTTCTGGAAGAACTTGCGCAAAAAATCAAAGACGGTTCGATGTGCATGCTTGGCGGTACTGCGCCGAATCCCGTTTTAACGACGCTTCGATATTTCAGAAACGAATATGAAGATCATATTTACAACAAGAAATGTACGGCAAAATCCTGTAAACCGCTCCTTACTTTCTTTATTACAGATGCATGCAGAGGTTGTACGCTCTGCGTGAAGCAGTGTCCGGTCGATGCGATCAGCGGAAAAGTCAAAGAAGTGCATGTGATCGACAACGAGAAGTGTATTCAATGCGGCAAGTGCATCGACGTATGCAAGTTTGACGCCGTTGTGAAAGAATAAGAGAGGAGGGAATCGAAATGAAAAAGTTTAGATTAAATATTGACGGAAAAGAAGTACTCGGCGTAGCCGGTCAAACGATTCTCGAAGTAGCAACGGAGAACGATATCTATATTCCGACGCTCTGTTTTGATGAAAGGACTGCCATCTACGGGGCTTGCGGTCTATGCGTCTGCGAGGTTGAGGGCAATCCCAAGCTGGTAAAAGCCTGCGCGACGGAAATCGCGCCGAATATGGTCATCAAGACGAATACAGAGAAAATCATGGAGTCCAGAAAGACGAACCTGGAACTTCTGTTATCCAATCATACCGGAGATTGTAAGGCGCCTTGCACGATCAATTGTCCGGCCGGAACCGATTGCCAAGGGTATGTCGGACTGATCGCGAACGGTGAGTTTGAAGCCGCGATTGAGCTGATCAAGGATCGAATTCCTCTTCCTGCTGCGATCGGGAGGGTTTGTCCACATCCATGCGAAGACAAGTGCAGAAGAAAGCTTGTTGAAGAGCCGATTTCAATCCAGTGGTTGAAGCGGTTTGTTGCGGATTGGGATTTGTTTGAGGACGGCGAGTCATTCATGCCGGACATCGCGCCTGACACGGGCAAAAGCGTTGGCGTGATCGGCGGCGGCCCGATGGGACTTTCGGCTGCATACTTCCTGAGACGGATGGGGCATGATGTCACCATATTCGAATCAATGCCGAAGCTTGGCGGGATGCTTCGATATGGAATCCCTGAATACAGGCTTCCAAAAGAAGTGCTTGATGAAGAAATCGCTCTGATTGGCAAGATGGGCGTCACGATGGTACCGGGTACGCAAATCGGCGTAGACATTCCGTTTGAGACGATCAGGTCCGATTTTGATGCGGTTCTGGTCGGTATCGGCGCATGGGTTTCGACAGGCGTCGGATGCAAAGGCGAAGATTCATTGGGCGTGATTGGCGGCATCGACTTTTTAAGAAAGGTCGTCCGAAATGAAGAAATCAAGCTCGGCAAAACGGTCGCGATCGTAGGCGGAGGAAACACCGCGATGGACGCGTGCAGGACTGCCGTAAGGCTTGGCGCTGAAAAAGTATACAACATTTACAGGCGTACGAGAGATGAGATGCCTGCGGATATGATTGAAATCATTGAAGCGGAAGAAGAGGGCGTCATCTTTAAGAACCTGACGAATCCGCTCGAGATCGTAGCGGGTGATGACGGTTATGTAAAGCAAGTCATTCTTCAAGTGATGGAACTCGGAGAACCGGATTCTTCGGGCAGAAGAGCGCCGAAGCCGGTCGACGGGAAGACGGAAACCCTTGACGTTGAAACGGTGATTCTTGCAATAGGCCAGGCAGTAGATGCGTCGATCTTCCATATGGATAAGACCAAAAAAGGGTCGGTTCTGTATGATCCCAAGACATATATGACAAGCATCCCGGGTGTATTTGCCGGTGGGGATTGCGGCAACGATAAAATATCGATCGCGGTTGAGGCGATTGCCGATGCGAGAAACGCTGCGGAAATGATCAACATCTATTTGAGCGGCGAAGAAGTAGGGTATGAAAAACCTTACTTTGTAACGCGCGATGATATAACAGAAAAAACATTTGAAGACAGGGAGAGGCTTTGCAGGCCGGAGATGGAACACCTGATGCCGGAGGAAAGAAAAGACAACTTTGCGGAAGTCGTATTTGGCTACGATACCCTTGACGCGATCAATGAGGGGGACAGATGTCTTGAGTGCGGTTGCCATGACTATTTTGAATGCAAGCTGATCGATTACGCAAATGAATACGACGTGCATCCGGATCGGTTTGAGGGAGACAAGAACGATATTGCGTTTGACGACGACCATCCATTTATACTGAGAGACCCGAACAAGTGCATCCTTTGCGGGCTGTGCGTGCGCGTCTGCGACGAAGTGATGGGAATTGGCGCTCTTGGTCTTGTCAACAGGGGATTTGATACGACGGTGAAGCCTACGCTTGAAAAGCCGCTGACCGAGTCCGGTTGCGTATCGTGTGGCCAATGTACCAGCGTATGTCCGACGGGTGCGCTTCAGGAAAGGCTTTCCATGTCGAAGCCTGTGCCGCTCGATACCGAAATCACAGAAACGACTTGTCCGTATTGCGCTGTGGGTTGCAGCATCGATGTTGAAACGTATGGCAATATGATTATAAAAGCGAACCCCGATAAGGACGGCGCAGTCAACAAAGGGCTTCTCTGCGGAAAAGGCAAGTTTGGACTCAGCACGCCGTGGCTCGACGGCAAGCTGGTAGAGCCTCTGATCAAAGATGCGGATGATTTCAGGGAAACGGATTACCATGAAGCGCTTATGCTGACGGCGAAAAAGGCGCAGTCCATCGCGGCCAAATATGGCAAGGATGCCGTAGCCGTAGCGATTTCGGATCGATATACGAACGAAGAAGCGTATGCCATGAAGAAACTGGCGGATGTGATGGGCGCGAAAGCGCTGTGCTTCAACAACAGGGCGAGCGGGATTCTTCCGGTGCTTGGTATGGACGCTTCACCGAACACGATTGATGAGTTGCTTTCGACGGAACTGATTCTTGTGGTTGGATTTAACGCGGCAAACGCGCCGGTTTTGAAGCTGAAAATGAAGCAAGCGGCTGAAAACGGTGTGAATGTCATATTGATCAATCCGGAAGAATATGAGCAAAACAATTTTGCGTTCGCAAAAGCGTATTACACGAAAAATGACAATGCGTTCCTGAAAGGAATTGCAAAAGCGCTTATGGATATGGGCAAATCATCGAAGTTGGATGGGTTTGATGCGTTTGCGAAGAGCGTTTCGAAAGCGGCGGTAACAGACGACGTAAAAGCCGTAGCGGAAGCGTATGCGAAAGCGAAGAAAGCGATGATCGTGTTTGAGCAGAATCTTGTTACAACGGAAACAGCGTCATTGCTTGCCAATATCGCACTTCTTTCCGGCCATATCGGTTCGCCGAGGGATGGTATTCTTCAACTGAAATCGAAGAACAATTCGCAAGGATTGATTGACATGGGCATAGCGGCAGGTGCAGAGGCATTGGCCGGCGTTAAAGCGCTTCTCGTATTTGGAGAAGACCCCAGCGTAAGCTTGAAAGGGCTTGAATTCCTGATGGTCAGCGATACCCATATGACAGACACTGCAAAAGCGGCGGATGTCATATTCCCGGCATGTGGATTTGTATGCGTTGATGGTACATTTACGAATACCGAAAGACGGATGCAGGAAGTCGCTGAGGCGCTGGATGAAAGCATCATCATGCCGAACTGGGAACTGGCGGCGGAGCTTGCGCATGTGTATGAAGTCGATTTTGGCTTTGAAGATACGTATGACATTTCAGAAGAAATGGACGATACCATTCCGGTGTATAAATACGGCTCGATCGGCGAAGTTTTGGGCGGCGTTCTTGTGCCTGAGAATCCAAAGTTTGTGGCGATTCCTGACGGGGCGTTCACGGATCAATTGGCGTGTACGGATAATCTCATGAATGAAACGATGAAAAGGCTTCCGAAGCCGGTTAAGGTTTAAGAGTATTGACAGAAAATAATATTTGATTTGATGAGCGGTGTTTATGCAGAACTTTCATTTTGAAACAATCTCGTAGACCCCGCCATTTTAATAATATTTTTGCGGCGGTTTTGATTAAGTGAAACAATTGGTTGGATTGGAAAAAAGAGAAAATATTGTATTGTCGAATTATGATGGTATAATTGATTTGAGAGAAATGACTATCTTTGTGAAGTTTGATTTTATGGAGCAAAAGACATGAAAATGCAGAACAATTATATTCTACTTAAAAGAGAAGATTTAAAGGTGGATGCAAAAATAGCTGAGCAGGAAAACCCAAAGACGGGCACTATTACGATTGACATCTCCCATAGCATTCGAGACAGGCTTAATTGTTTATTACAAATAAATCGTGATTCATGGGAAACAAAGCCTACATTGTTTCAGCATGTTGCCAGCTTTCAATTTCAAATTGAAGATTTTGAAATTGATGTAAGAATCGAGCTATTGGATGTTCGAGATGACTGTTATTTAAATATTGCGGTTGACGGTAAGACAAAAAAACAATGTGTGCAGGCTTTAGAAGATATTCACTCCAGATTATTTGATAAAAAAAATAAAATGGAAGAAAATCATGTACTCATTATATCGTATGATGCGGTTTCTGAATTTTATTGCAATAAAATATTTTCAAAGTTTGCTCATTTTGAAAGACTGTTCAGACGATTGCTTTTTAACATTTATGTTTTAAACTATGGCAGAGAGTATTACAAAGAAACAATGCCTAAAGAAATCATAAGTGACGCTAAAAAGAATATAAACTCGAATCAGAAAAAAATGAATACATCAAAAGAAGACCGATACTTGCAAGAGTTTTTTTATGCTCTTGATTATGGGGCATTACATGCCCTGCTATTCACACGAAAATGGCTTAACGTAGATGAAGTGGAAAAAGACAAATTTATTTCAAGTTATGATAATTTGTCGTCAGTTTCAGATGAGGAGCTTCGCACATTTATTTTAAGCATCAAGCCTAAAAGCGACTGGGAGCGCCTTTTCCAAGATAAAATTACAATAGAAACAATTTCTGGCGATATGGATTTCGTCAGGAATCAACGCAATCAAGTAGCTCATAGTAAAACTTTTACGTATCTCGATTATGAAAAATCTAAAAAAACATTAGATGAGTTGATAAAAGCAATAAATGAGGCGATAAATATTACGGAAAACAAGGATTTTTTAGATAAAAATTTGGAAAATGTTGTTAATAAAACGTCGGAAATGCTATCAAAGTTTGCAAGTCAAATGCAAACTTACTTTTCTCAAATTAACTTTTCTGATGTATTGTACCCTTTTGCGGAAAACATGTCCAGGATATTTAAAGCGGTTGAAGCAGGCATATCACTATCGAACGATAGTGATAATAATGAGGATGAGCATTGAGGTGAAGACATGAACATGAAAAGCGATCCAGATAAACTCAGTGTCCGCAGCTGTCTTGCGGACGGATGGATGTTGTTCAGGAAGAATATCTTTGTAGTGATCATTTTTGCTGTATTGATGTTTGTTGCGATGCCATTGCGCGAGTTGCTATTGTTTGAAATAAGATGGCTGCTTGTAGATTATCGTTCTGAAATATGGGGTTGGCCGAGCAATGTAATCCCGCCCATGTACGTGTTTCCTCAAAGTCTGATTCTTATATCAATACAACTGCTCACAGATCTCGTTCTAGGGTTTATCATATTGTGTAGTATGACCTTAGTCGCCTCTAGGTCGCTTTTGCGTTTAGGGAGAAAAGACCATTCATTTAAATCAGCATATCAATTGATGCGGATTAACGCAAAGCGTCTCATGAAAGTGTGGCTTTTCGTTTATGTAATGATGATTTCACCGATTTATATACAAAAATTATTTGGGGAAATTGGTTTTTTTGTATTCACCAGACTAGGCACCGATGCGCTTAGACTCCTCGGCGTCGTTCAGTCCATATTGGTTTATGTGCTATTGATTATTGTTTTTGTAATTACTGTGATTTACCCGTATATGATTTGCCACATCCTCAGCGGTACAAGCGGTGGTGTGATACGAAATTCGTTTAAAACGGCAAGGCAGACTTGGAGGTTGCTGTTTAAGCTAGGCGTAATTTATTTTGCCATTTATGCGCCCGTTACGTTTCTTGGAACGTTTCGATTCTTTTTTAATGATGCTTTTCATCAGATGACAGCGTTTTTTAACGATTTGAACTTGGGAATTTTGAGCATAGCGCTGTTTCCATTGCTATGGTTTTTACAAATGATTACGATTGTGGTGTTGTTGCGGGTTTTGCAAGTCACGGTGATGTCAGCGCTGTTTTTTAACGTGCAAAAAGAGGATGCATTCGCGGAAGTGGAAGAGGAGAGCTTGGAGATGCTATTTTCTGATTCCGATGCAGAGGCGGCAACAACTATCAGCGAAATGTTTGATTACCGCATTGCTCCGTCATTTGATTTTGATAAGGCAGGTGAATTTCACTGTGGGCTTGCAAGGGTCAGGAAACAGTTTGCGTTTGGAATGGGGAAATGGGGTTATGTAGATCAGGATGGCCAGCTTATCATTCCGCATCGATACAACGATGCAGGCAATTTTAGTGATGGAATTGCAGTTGTAAAAAGAGGTAGACGTAAGTACTATATTGATCAAAGCAGTGCAGTTGTTATTGATGTTGCGTATGATGAGGCCGATGCTTTTCAGGAAGGACTTGCTCGAGTCAAAATCGGGGTCAAAGAAGGCTTTATTGACCATGAGGGCGATCTACAGGCGTTGCCTTATGAGACAATCTGTGGATTTTCCGAGGGTCTTGCGCCTGTTTATGATGGAACCAAGTGGCTTTATATTGACAAAACGATGAGACCTGTTTTGGAAATCAAATATGATGAAGCGAAGCCGTTCAGCGAGGGCTTTGCCGCAGTAAAAGCGGGACGTTTGTGGGGCTATATCGACAGAAACGGAAATGAAGTCATTAAGCCTCAATTCGAGCAGGCCGGTTTGTTTAAGGAAAAAAGAGCAGTGGTGTGTGTGGATGGCAAATTTGGACACATCGATATGACAGGCAAGTTTATCACTCCGCCGGAATATGAGGAGGCAAGGGACTTTGGCAATGGATTTGCGGTGGTTCGGGATACGTATTTTGGTTATGTGGATATGGATGGCGTTGAGCGGATTCCGCCGGCGTACCTTGACGCTCAGTCTTTTAGTGAGGGCATGGCTTGGGTGGAAACTGTCAACGGGTGGGGGATATTGGAAATCAGGCAAGAGAAATAAAGTCGTAGTCAAATTGAGTATAAATTTTCAAAAGCTTTTTTCTCAAAGCAGTTGTTTTTTCAAGATTTTCTGCTATAATAGAAATTGATAGGACCCCCCGCACCTCTCCGCAGCAATGCGTGATGTGTCCCATGGGGGGACGTTTATTTTTAGGAGAACTTTTATGTTGAAACAGCCGGCTACATATGAACAGCAGATTGCAAGACTACGAGAGCATGGATGCATGGTTCCCGACGAGACTTTATGCGAAGAAATTCTGTCGCGTGTCAGTTATTACAGGTTTTCGGCATACTTTTTGACGTTTAAAAACAAAGATGGAACATATATGCAGGGAACGGATTTTGGTAAAATATACAGATTGTATGAATTTGACCACAAATTGCGACATCTCATTTTTTCGGTTCTTGAAGAACTCGAAGTGTATTTACGAGCGCAATTTTCATATCATCATTCACTCACGTACGGAGCGGACGGTTATAGACATGCCGTCAACTTTAGCACTAGGCATAATCACATGAACTTTATTGAACGTATCGACGATTTGGTGAAAAGCGCCGAAAAACTGCCTTTTGTCAAGCATCACATAAAAACGTACAATAGTCAGTTTCCGCTTTGGGTCATCGTGGAATTGTTTACCTTTGGAATGCTGTCATACTTTTACGCTGATATGATTTCGGTAGATCAGAAGAAGCTTGCCTATGGTACTTTCAACTCATCTGTGTCAAACGTTAAAAGTTGGCTCTATTGCTGTGCGAACTTGCGTAATATATGTGCACATTCTCGGCGGCTATACAATAGTATTTTTACTGTCGTGCCGGCCAATATTCCGAAAGTGGATAAGTCCTCTGAGCGTAAACTGTTTGCAGCGCTCATGGCTGTACGAGCGTTGTATCCAAGCGCGAATAAATGGAACAATGAATTTATGCTTACGATGTCAGCACTGTTTGATGAATACAGCGACGCTATTATTCTGCGACATATCGGTTTTCCCGAAGATTGGAAAACCATCATGCGGAAGTAAAAAGCCGTTATCAAAAAAATACCCTTGCCCACCTTGCTTAAATGGAGGAAGACAATGATGAAAAAATACCCTAAAACAGAAAAATACGATTCAAACTGGATAGAAAAAAACTGGATGGGGCCTCACCCATTATGGCTCTTGGAGGATGTATGTGAGCATCTTGATTTGCGTCCGGATATGAAAGTTTTGGACATGGGATGCGGGAAAGGCATAACAAGTATATTTTTGGCGAAAGAGTACGGTGTAACGGTGTTTGCCAATGATTTATGGATCAGTGCAACCGATAACCTGCGCCGCTTTGAAGAAGCAGGGGTTTCGGACAAGGTTTTCCCGATCCATGCAGAGGCTCATGCCCTGCCGTATGCCCATGGGTTCTTTGATGCGGTCATTTGCATAGACAGTTACCATTACTACGGTACGAGTGAATCATATTTCGTGGATGTGTTTTCTAAGCTTGTAAAGCCCGGTGGTCAATTTGGAATTGTCGTTCCGGGGCTTACACGCGAATTTGAAAAGGGCTATCCTGAAACTTTGGAAAAGCTATGGATGCCCGAACTATTTACGTTTCACAGCAACAAATGGTGGCGCTCTTTATGGGAGAAGACAGGGCTTTGTAAAATTACTTCCTGTTATGATATTGACGGGTCAAAAGCCATTTGGCAGTCTTGGGCAGATTGGTCTATCGAAAATTTTGAAAAGGAATATGGCGAGGGTGGAGATTTGGATACGAAACTTTTGGAAGCCGATACAAACGATGACCTTGCATTGATTGCCATGACGGCGGTTGCGCTATGAAAAAAATAATTTTGTTATTCATTTTATTATTTCTTTTCACTTCTTGCGGCATTGCAACAAACGATTCCGAAAATCATGTTGCGTCTGTTCGCAACATTTCTGCCACAGAAGCACGTGACATCATGGCATCCAGCGATCATTTTATCCTGCTTGATGTCAGGACGGAAGCGGAGTTTACGGAAAGGCATATTGATGGTGCCATGCTCATACCGTCACAGGAAATATCAGCTCGTGCCGAATCAGAACTGCCTGATAAGGATATGATTATCCTTGTTTATTGCAGAAGTGGAAACAGAAGCGCCGCCGCTGCCCGTACACTCGTGCGTATGGGGTATACAAACGTATATGATTTCGGTGGAATCAATGATTGGTCGTACGGAACGATAAACTAAGACATTGGTATTTTATTTTCACTCACCAATTTCTGCAAAGCGCTCTCAGACCATAAGGTATTTGGATATAATGATGCGCTCGCGTTTTCTTTGCGAAAGATAAGTGTTGGGTTTTCTGAATTGTCATAAATCAGGATTTTATCACACACGTTGATCAGATACGGAACGATCGCCAGCGCCCTATGATATCTTGTCCGGATCTTATCCTCCGGCACATCGTGGCCTCCTGCTGCATGGCGCGCTTTTACCCTTGCAACATTGATGTTTTCGTTGCAAGTTAATACATAGATGCATTGAACTTCGTATCCGAGCGCCTTTGCATTCTCAAGAAGCACCAGATTACGCTCCGTAGACAAGACGGTTTCAAATGAAAAATCGACTCTTTTCTCTATGAGCATGTTTCGCAATGCTTCCGCTTGTTGTGCCGCATCAAGGTCAGATAGGCCGTATTCTGCTTTAATATCATCAGCGTTCACATAAGTGCCAAAGGTGGGAAGGCTGCGTGCTACGGTTGTTTTGCCCGACCCGTTCGGACCCGCAAAAGCAAAGACAATGGGTTTACGAGTACTTCTACCCATGGATATACTCCCTTGACCCATCTGCGGATTCCAGATACGCTTGATTTTTATCAGCATCAAATCTGGCGATCGGCAAGCCCTTTTGTTGGTTCGCATGAACTTCGTTTGCGACAGCAGCATTAAATGAGCTGGTGATATAGCCGGCTGAAAGCTCATGTCCAAAGCCGGCACTGTTGATGCTAACCGGAAATGGAATGGCGTCCTCATTGACCGCTTTACGCAGGAACATATTAAAAGCAACGCTCATATTAAGCCCTAAGCGCTCAAAAAGGTAATCGGCACTTTCTTTTAAATCTTTATCCACGCGGACTGTCACCCGCACATCACTTTGCATTTTCATAGTCATACCCTCCAAATATAAATATCCTTAATTTATTATACGCCAAAACACAACCAAATGTCAACCAATACACGGACATTGTTCGCATATTGGCGCATAATCCGTAAGCTGAAATGAATTGTAAGTTAAAAAGCTCGTTTTGTAAACATAATTCACCTTTTCAATTGCAGTTCTGTGTTTTGTCAGCTATACTAACATTACGAAGCTTTAAAAATAGGAGGTTGTCATGAATAAAAAACCATTTATTATACTTGTATTTATATTATTCGCTATGAGTGTAAGTTTTATAGCATGTAGTTCAAATAGCGATGTAACGTCACCTGACGAGAATGAAGCTTTTTCTTCAGAAAGGGTAACCGGCGATATAATAGAATTCAGAAAACAAGATGGGGAAGTTGTGTTGACAGGCTCCGACATAGAAAGTGTCAGCTTTAGTGTCAGCTTTGAGGAAGATCTCAATCAAGAAATATACTCTGTCGTGATTGTTTTTACAGAAGTGGGTGGCGAAATTTTCAGCAATGTAACCAGAGAATTGTCACAAAGAGTACCAGGTGAGAATCATTTGGAAATTTTTGTAGGTGGCGAACTAGTGACCAATCCCATGGTGATTTTTCCCATTGAAAGTGGAAGCGCAATGATAACTGTCCACTCAATGCGTGAAGTGGAGATGATAAAAGGGGCTTGGCTTAGAAGTTTATAGCCTGCTTTCACATAAATTCATGCGTTTACCGATTACGATTTGTCTTCACAAACACACAAACCTTTGTTATACTCATATCAAAGGAAAAGGAGGGATTGAATGAGGTACTCCAGACAAAGTAAGATTCTTGAATTGATCGAAAACAATGAAATTGAGACACAGGAAAAGCTGGCTTGCATGTTGAAAGAAGCCGGATATGAAGTGACTCAGGCGACAGTTTCGCGTGACATCAAAGAGCTTCAATTGATTAAAATTCTATCATCAAGCGGAAGATATAGATATGCGGCCGCAATCAAAGCGAGCACTATGGTTTCTGACCGTTTTGTAAAGATTTTCAAAGAAACGATTAAATCTGTCAATTATTCGGGCAATATGATTGTTGTCAAAACGTTGTCAGGTTGCGCGAATGCAGCAGCGGAAGCTTTGGATTCACTCAATTTATCACATATAATCGGATCGATTGCAGGTGACAATACGATTATGATCGTGGCCGATGACCCTTCGAATGTAGAAAAGCTTGTTCAAGAACTTCGTGATCTATTGGATTGAAGAGGTGGCAAATGATTTCTCATATTCGTATAAAAGATTTTGCGATCATCGAAAACACTGAAATTGACTTTCATGATGGCCTCAATATCATTACCGGCGAAACAGGTGCCGGAAAATCCATCGTGATCGAAGCGATCAGCCTTGCGCTTGGAAGCAGAGCCGACACTACGTTTGTCCGCTCGGGAAAAGAAAAGGCTGTGATTCAGCTTGTGTCTTTTGTTGATGGCCAAGATGTGGTGATAACACGGGAGATATCTTCCGCCGGGAAGAACCTGTGTAAAATAAACGGAGAAATCGTTACGCTTGCGCAGCTCAATCAAGTATGCAAAAAAATAGCGGACATACACGGTCAATATGACCACCAATCCTTGCTCAACCCCGAAAATCATATACACCTTTTGGATTCATACAACAGCAAAGAGACTTCTACCTTAAAGGAAGAGGTTGTTTTGTGTTATTCAAAATACATAGAAGTAAAAAACAAACTCAACTCGATCGTATCCAATCATGAAGAAAATCTGAGAAAACGCGACTTTATGCGTTACGAACTCGATGAAATCAGGAGTGCAAAGCTGGTTGTAAACGAAGATGACGAACTTGCGAATGAAATCAAGCTGCTTCAAAACAGTGAAAAGATCTATCAAAATTTATCCAATTCGTATGCGATTTCCTATGAAGAGTCTCCGGCTGCGCTTGACGGGATCAAAAAATCGTTAAGCCTTTTAAACGAGATCAGCGAGTATTCCAAAGAGATTTCCGTCGTTGCAGACGGGTTTTCAGATGCGTATTACAAATTGGAAGATCTTTGTGGGGAAATCCGGAACATGCGAGAGAAGATTTCCTTTTCGCAGGAAGATTTGGACGACGCCATGTCCCGTCTTGTTCTGATTGATGCGCTTAAGAGAAAATATGGTGGCTCCATCGACAAAGTATTGAAATATGCCGATGGTCTTGAAGAGCAATTGGCATATATTGAAAACATTGATGAAGCAAGAGATGCCCTCACGGCCGAACTCGCCACGTGTGAAGAAAACGTAAAGAGGTCGTCTGAAAAACTTTCCGCGCTCAGGAAGCAAAGCGCAAGCGAACTTGAACAGAAAATCCTTACGGAATTAAAAGAGTTGAATTTCAAAGATTCTTCTCTTACGATTGATTTTGCGAAAGAAAGTGGATATACGGCAAACGGCATCGACAAAGTCGAATTTTTGATCAGCACAAACAAGGGCGAACCCCAAAAACCGCTGTCAAAAATCGCCTCCGGCGGTGAAATGTCCAGAATTATGCTTGCGTTCAAAAAAATCATTGCTGATTACGATGAAATCGCTACGATGATTTTTGACGAAATTGACAGCGGCATTAGCGGCATCACGGCCAGCATCGTCGGTAAAAAACTTCGCCAAATCGCTGAAAACCATCAGATCATATGCATAACCCATCTTCCCCAGATTGCGGCATTCGGCAGATACAACTACAAAATACAAAAAAATTCCGATGACAACATGACGTACACAACGGTTGAAAAACTCGATGAAAATGAAAAAATTACAGAGATCGCGAGATTACTCGGTGGAATAAACACAACCGATAAAACACTCGAAAGCGCCCGAGAGCTTGTGGAGCTTTCAATTTAAAAATGATGGAAATCGGTTTGCAACTTTGAGCAGAATGCGATAGATTCGTTGGTTCGCAGCGACACGGCTGATATAGTTTTCGGTTTCGGGAAACGGAATATGATCAAGGGTTTTTCCGTT
>WQWG01000007.1 GCA_009785435.1 Clostridiales bacterium | reverse complement strand
CTCTACCATAGCACGGGCTATTCCACGGCGGAAAAAATCGGGATGCACACAAATGGGCGAAAGTAATAGTTCAGTAAAATCGCCTTGTGGCGTGGTGACTATGGTTTTGTATAAAACGACTTGGCCAATGATTGTGCCATCATTATGCTCAGCAACGAATGATAACTCGGGTATAAAGACATCTTTCTTACGAAGTTCATTTAAGTAGTCCTGTTCATCCGGTTCTTCTCCATCGGTATAAACAGTCGAGAAAGATGTTTTTACAAGTTGGTATACCGCCTCATAATCAGATGGCCTTTCTTGGCGAATTATCATTGGCTTCACTTCCGTTCAAAATATAAAAATTGTTCACTACTGGTCTCGAACCACCTACACGGCTGAGTGCTTATTTTCTATCTTCTCCCCACATATCACCCTGACATAATCCCGCCCAGTCGCAATGAAAATCGCCGCCCCAAAAATCATTTGGAAATTCAACGCCATTTTGAGTTATTTTCAATTCGTGAAGATAGATACTTTCATCAAGATATTCTAACACATCAAATATAGCACTATCTCGGGTCTGTTGTATTATATCGGCTAAGATTATTTTGCTTTCACCGCTTAGAGAATTACAAAAATCTCGCATTCTCTCCTCGTCAACGGCAGGAAAAACTCGCTTTCCTGTCCTAAGATTTTGTGCATACAAATCAGTTCTGTTTTCAAGCAAGCCTTCCATGAATTTCTTATATAATTCAATATTTTTATCCATTAAACACACCTCGCCAATACAAAATTTGTTCGCTACGGATTGCCAAATCACCTACACGGCTTAATGCTTATAATCCATGCTCATGAGATGAAAGCCAATCCTTATATTTCAACTTGAAAGAATCCCTCTCGCATTGCGTATTCAAAAAAATATCAACTCCCCCATCATAAGGAGCAATAATTCTGTTTCGCTTGATGTCTATAATCAATATGCGGTATAAATCACACTCACAAGCATTAATGCTAACTACTCTTTCGTCATTTGCAACTTTTTCTAAAAAAATATCAACACTGCCAAATTCCCATACTTTGTTGACAAAGCCTGAAACAAAATATGTTTCACCCTCATAATAATCGGGGACGACATCCTCCAGTTTAATATTATCTACTTGAATACAATTAGAAATCTGATTGAAACGTGTCGATGTAGGATTTTCAGTTATCGCATAAAGCAACAACAAATATTCTTGACCGTCACCGATTAAATCAGTAATGAGAGTATTTTGTCTATTGAGTATAATTTGCATTTCATCATCATTATCAGCATACCGCTTTGAATCCGGCAAGCTGTGAATCCGAAACCACTTATCCGCAAAAAGTCCCTCTCTCAATATGTGAGCAAGAGGGGGCATATTTCCATAATTACTTTTCCAAAAATCTTGAAAGTGCTTTTGTGTGATCATATTCGCTCCTACGGATTAGATAAAATTTGTTCACTCACGGCCGAATGCTTATGCTGTAATATCGCGCTCGTTGCAACGCTCTATAGCTAAATTGTCAATAATGCTTATCAACTCCTGTTCACTTTCACGGTCGCCGGTGTAAGGATAGACGAGACATACTTTATTGAAGACTGCAAGCGTCTTTTTCGATTTTTCATCATCAAATAAGACAAGCTTTTCATAAGCGTACATGAGTCTATGTTTGGATAGATGTGTTTTGCTGGCTTTAATATACTTCTCCAGTGCAGGCGTAAAAAGGCGTTCTATTTCATCTTTCCGCGCCTGTGAGGGTTCTCCTACTATTTCAAGAAACAACAGCTCACAACGGGTTTCATTTTTAAGCAGTTCAATGACTTGGTCGCCCTTGCTAAGGATTTCTACAGCCAGTTTCTTAGCTGCACAAAAATTATGAGCGTCAATGAAACGAGATACTCCAATCGTTGCAAGATTCGCCAAAATAACATCATTAAAATCGTAGCTCTCCGAAAAATTGAACCACTCCTCTGGTAAGTTTTTAACCCGCTCTCCCGAAGTAATACGCGCATTTGCTGTTAACAAAAGCCAATGAGCTTGCCAATCCTGTTCATTTCTCTTCAGGGAAACAACAATACGTCCGTCTGTGACAAGACCGCCGATTTGTAAAGGAAGCAGATTCATCAACCCTATTATTAGGCCCACCCCGAAAGCCGGAATAAAAATATATCCTGCATAAGGAAAAACATCCCATAAGAATAAATATAGTGTAAATAAAAGCCCACTTGTCATAAGATTCATCAGTCCACCGCCGAGGTAATACAAAGTGAACGGATACGTATTACCAATGGGTTCCGGTGGAGCCATCAGGCATTGTCCGGCTGCTCCGGCGATCGCGAACCGCTTTATCTTCAACTTGCCATTTTGTTTGATAATGATTATGCTGCCAACACTGAAAGAAACAAACTTATACCCACTCAAATATCCGGCAATCAAATGACCGGTCTCATGTAAAACGATATGTAGTATAAAACCCAGTACGATTGATAAAAATATCGCGAACAAAGCAAACATATCCAGAGCAAATGAAGCGCCACTTGCGGCTGCCTCTGTTTCGTAAAAATGTCTACGTATAAAAACGATCAATAAACCGATTACCGCACCTATAATGTAAGGTAGTAAAGTGATTAATGTGACTTTTGCTTTTTTCTTTTGTTTGTTCATCCACTTAGCCTCGATGTTTAGAATTTGTTCGTTACTGATTGTCGAACCGTCTACACGGCTTAATGCTTATAATGCCGCAAATTCATTTCCGATCAGGTCATTCAAACCAATTACTTTACTACCTTTACTTTCGTAATAGTGCAGCATTTCGTCTATTTTTCGTTTGTCATAACTGGTTATGCAATCAGATAAGACGGTAACCTTATAACCCACCTTCGTTAAGTTAAAACAGGTTGATTTAACACAAGCAGTGGCATCTGCTCCTGTCAGGTAGAACTCACTGATTTCATTTTTACGAATAAAAGCTGCGAACTCCTCGCTCGTTAATGCGTTTCCTTTGCTCTTCGTAAAAATATTATCTGATACCATTTTCAAATCCGGTACGAATTCTGCTCCGCGAGTATTGGGCTTAAAAGTCCTCGTGCCGGCAGACAAATTTTCATGCCTAATATAAACAACATCAATATCGTTACCAACTGCCCAATCGATTGACCTGTTTATATTATCAATTATTTCCTTGTAATTCTTTGTTATATCATTTTGAATATCTATGATTACCAGCGCTTTCTTTTGCATGGGGTTGCCTCCTTAAAATATAAAATTTGTTTGCTACCGCTTATTGTCGAAAACGAATTTCATTGATCAAACGTGCATAAGGGATATTGTCTGTGTCGGCTTTCCTTGTTATATCAAAAATACGAAAACAGCAGTCATAATCAACAGCAAAACCGAAGTAGTCAAGGAAAAAACTCAACGGTACGAACACACGACTATTGACCATTCTTGGCGGTGCTTCTAATTCAAAAGCATCTGTTTGAAGCCGGTTATGAGATATACTTCCACGAAGCGTATTGCCATCTATGCTGAACGTATCGCTTCCCAGAGTTACTGTTACTGTTTCAAAAAGTGCAGGGGGAAGATCGAACCAATCATACAACTCAATTGTAACCGTTTGTGTTTCGCCGTCCCAAATAATATTCCGAGCCTCCACGCTTGGGTAAATCCTTTGTATGTTTTCAAAAAACCCCCGCAACGGCACAAAAATAATATCCTCTTCAATAAACGGCGGCACGTCAAATTCAAGCCGGTTGCCGGACATCATCACTGTAGGTGGACATTCAACCGTTTCGCAAGGAAAGGGCTGCAAAGCCAAAATCGTCTGAAACAAAAAAATCGGAGCAACAACGATCATAACAACCGCCAAGAGTAAACGCTTCATTCTTGTCTCTCCATCAATAGCATTGAGCCATCCCAAGCTTCGAAGCTCAGCTCGTCTGTAGCAGGCGAGTAGATCATGCCATCCCACCATATATCACCGTAACGCACACCATAACCGGGAGGAATCCCCGGTGAGCCGTATGCACCCGGACCCTCTGCGTGTGTAACGACAAATACCAATGAAAAATTTTCACCGGATTCCGTCACGCTTATATTGCCATACACACCCACATCGCCCGACGAGTGTTCCCATGTGCCATCCGGATAAATGAATACAGGATTGCCTGCACCATCAGGCCAATCCCAAGTTCCGGACAAGCTCTGAAACACGGCTTGATCTGCGGGAACTTGTTCGCCGTTGCCGCCACATGCAGCCAAAGCAAACAGGACGAGTAAAATCAATAGTACTGTAAAAATCTTTTTCATAGATAAAAATATCTCCTTTATTTAATCCGTTTCCCAAGTCTTCCTATGTTCTCATCAAGAGCGTCAAGCAACGTCATACGCCGCTCTTTTGAGATAAGCGGTGACTGTGCAAAAATATCAGCGCATTCCTCACGGATGCCATCGAGTTTTTTCACATCGAACCAACTGAACTCTTGCACCAACGCAATCTGTTCCAAGTGCGTCTTCTTGAACGGCTTGCTCTCTGCGGAACGTCCCACAAATTGTGTGCTATGCCACATTGATGTGCCGCTATCATAGATAGGGGCGAGTCCATGCCACTCCAACGTTTCAACATTACGCACAAAGCCAAAATTGTTGTAATGCCGATCTGTGTTAGCAATAAGATAATCCAATACAAGCATTTTATTTAAGGAAGCTTGCACGTTGGAGATGCCCAATTGATCGCAACAGCGAAGCAGGTGTGCGAAATCTGAATCTTTGTTGTCTTTCACCAGCGTCTGTATAACACGCCAAGCAGGTACAAGCTCGGTATCTGGTGTAATAAAAGTTTGGCAAAGGCTATATGGCAATTCGTCTTGAAAAGTTAACGTATACGGTACATGTGGTATATTCAGCCGACTCATCACCGCATAGGCAATTCGTTCGTTCAGTGGTTCTTGCTGATATGGTCCGCTACCACCTTTCATGAGGAATCTTGTGCCCTCTGAAATAATCCACTTTTTTTTGAGCCACCCGTCCGAGGTGTTGTCCGGCGACATAAGGTTGATGTGTTCGGCATCTTTTGGTTCATGACCAAACAAGATTTCGCCAACATCATTTGAAAAGTCATTTTGAAAAAAATTAACGTTTGCCCACTCCAATTCCAAGTCTAAGGGACGTATCCAATATTGATCGGATAGGCTAAGTCCAAAGCATTTGGATAAAAGCGTTATTGGCGACAAAAGGCGCATCCGGTATAGTGCAGATTGAATATTTTCACGACTAGCCGGAATGGAGCGTCCTTGCCACCAATCATTTAATCTTGCTCGTTCCGGGATGCCTTGCTCACGCTTTGACAATCCGGTTGTTCCAATCGGTAGCCGTGTTATGCTATGAACAAATCCTATTTTCTCAATAAACCCACTATCTTCAGCGATCAATAAATCGACAACCGGAATATTTTTGTGCATCAGTGTATAGTTCATGCGGAGCCCTCCTCTCTGATTCGCAAAAAAGCAAAATTATAAAAACATTTTCTGTTTGGAATTTTATCATATTGTAGTTGAAACATCAAACATCTGCATTACTCTTTTATGATTGCATACATTACGGATTATGTCCATAATGAGGTGATGGACATAGGCACGCCATCTCCCTTGCCAATTGAGAACCCACAGTTTTCATAAAATCCAACTTCATCGTTGTATGAAATGAGCAGGATGCGCAAATAATCTTTGTACGTATCGGTGATGCGCCGCAATAGCTCTTTCCCAATGCCGTGACCGTGATATTTGGGATCGACAAGCAGATAATGCACGTACGCAGTCATAATGCCATCATCTAAAGCATTGATTAGTCCTATGAGCTTATCACCATCCCAAGCTGTAAACACCGAGCCGGAGTTTTCCATTGCAACAACTAATTTCTCAGGATAATGTCCTGACGACCATTCAACAGACAAAAACAACGCTTGTAAATCCTTGGCCTCAAACTTTTTCGTATCCTTGTACACGACATTCATGATCTCAACCTCTATTTTTGTATTTCGTCAATCATAAAACAATTTGCGTCAATTCCGTTGCTTTTCATATAATCCGTTCCCCAATGACGCATCGCATCCAAGATTGGCTTTATGCTTTTTCCTAAATCGGAGAGCTGATACTCAACTTTAGGCGGCACAACGGGATAGACCGTTCGGATCACCAAGTTGTCTTCTTCAAGTTCACGCAGTTGCTGCGTAAGCATTTTTTGTGTTGCTTGCGGAATCAGTTTGCGAAGCTCACCAAAACGTCGCGTGCCATCAACCAAATGCCACAAAATAAGCGCCTTGTATTTTCCACCGATGATATCAAGGGTTGCCACAACAGGGCAATTGGTTTTATTGCAATCTGCATTCATCTGATTCACCATAGTTCCTTTTTGGGTACTATCACACATTAAAGTGCGTACTTGTGATTATTTGTCGTTGTATTTATTATAGTATTATAGCAGATAAACAATGTCAAGATAGGGAGGGTACAACATGACTTTTTGGGATTTTTGCGCACCGTTTTATGACTTTGCTGAAAAGTCAAACGGCAAAACGTACGCTCAAATGTTAGAAACCGTGCGAGAAATTGTGCCGACAAACACGTCGGTGTTGGAAATGGCAGCGGGGACAGCAGCGATTGGCCTTGCGATAGCAGGCAAAGTTGAATCCGTACTTTGCACGGATGTATCCGAAAGAATGCTTTCGGTCGCGCGAAAGAAAGCGAAAAAGCGCGGCGTAGCCAACATACATTTTGCAAATTTGAATATTTTGGACATAGACAAACAGGATCATTCTTTTGACGTGGCCATCGCCGGACAGGTACTTCATTTGCTGGATGAGCCGGAGAAAGCAGCGGCAGAACTTCGGCGCGTGGCAAAAGATATGGTGATTCTGCCGATGTGCTTTACCAAAGATTTACGCGGCAAAGCAAAGCTGGATGTGCGTTTTTACAAACTTTTTGGCTTTGCACCCAAACTTGAATTTGATGCGGACAGTTATGCGGATTTTCTGCCGAAGATTGGGTTTGAAAACTGTGAAATGATACAAATCCCCGGAAATTTTCCGATGGCTGTGGCAGTTTGGAAAGGAGGTGGCGAGAAATGATACAAGACGGAAGTTGCACAAATCCACATTGCAAATGCCCCAATTGTAAATGCGGCGATGATTGCAAATGCAAACCCGGCGAGCCGTGTCCATGCGGCTGTGATTGTCATGAGACAGAGTAAGAGGCTGGAGCGAAAAAGGGGCGATATACGCCCCTTTGGTTTGCCTGTTCATAGCTCTTCCGCTTAACCGATCAGATTGTTTGCCGTCAACATCGTCTGAACAAAATTGAAAAGAGACAATACGGCAAGTACGCTTATAACATTAAAGCTATTTCTTGGATTTAATTCATCGGTGGCACCAACAATTTTGCGAAGCCTGAAAACAGCCACACCAATGGCGATTAGAATAAACAAGGTGTTCACCAATGTTGTTATAAACAGAAGCTCAATGTCGCCGGGGAATGGATTATGGCTGGCGCGTCTCAGTCGTTCGCCGACTACGATGAAGAGGCGCGCCACATAGGTTCCGGCGGCAGTCAAAATCAGCGTAGACAGGGTAACAATATAAGCGTTTCTTCGCCAAGGAAATCTTTTGACAAATAAATATTCCAAGCCTCGCCTCATCGGTATGGCAACCGCCAATAGGGCAACAGCCGATACCGCCGACAGAGCAATGAAAGAAAAAAATAAAATAACCAATAGTCCAATATTAAACATTTGTATCACTCTTTTATAATCGCATACATTTTCATATCAAAAAGAGAACCATTTTTGATGGCGTTTTTCCTCAGTGTTCGCTATGAATTGTTTTTGAAAGCATAAGAAATCGATTTTTTAGGACAAACGTCAACGCATTCTCCACACAATATGCATTCAGCATTTTTCATATTTTCGGCTTCAACCATGGCCTGAACATCAAGGCTCATGGGACATTTTTTCGAGCATTGCTTACAACCGATACAGCTGCCCGCATTTGTTTTTAAACGAAGCCTCGGCAATTTAAGCCAATCGGACACCTTTGTCCCTATGATCATGAATGGTGCGACCCAGCAGCCACATTGGCAAAAACTACGCTTACCCAGCAGCAACTGAGCGGCGAGCATGCCCAAAAGAACACCAAAGTAAATCACATAGCGATAAGGCGCAAGCAAAAAGATCCATCCATCTTCAAGCCCTGCGAAAAAATCGACTTCACGTATACCGCCCGCCCATATAAAAGAAACGATCGTTGCAATGACCAAAAGCGCCCAAATGATATATTTAATGAATCTAAGCTTGGTGTTTTTTAGCCCTTTATCGTTGATGCGCATCAAACACTCGCCCAAGCCACCACCCGGACACGCAAACCCACAAAAAGCTCTGCCCAGAAACAGCGCAATGAAAAAGTGTACCAAGAACATAATGGTTGCACCCACGACAATTCCATGAAACCCATAAATAATCGGCATGGCCGGTGACATCCATGCAATTGTGATGGGAAATGTAAAAAACATTCCAATGATGATTGCTTTTCGAATACTTTGTCGTTTGCTCATTTTTTTGTTACATTCTTTCTCAATGGATTTTCGAATCGCCTACACGGCCTAATGCTTTTAACGACTCGGAGCATCGAAATATCTCTTTAAAAAATATCGGATCACGACTGCGCCCACCAGAAAAATGAAGAACATAAGCCCCATATCGTTTGTCAATGTATACGCCAGACTATAGATGTACGCAATGGAACCCAGTGTCACGACCAGGGTCATGATCGCCGCAAATAGCCACATTCTTTTCTGATTCATCATGAATAAATCTCCAATCACTCAAACGGCGTTCGTAAGCCTAGATGGGTTTTTTGAGGACTGATTGCCGAGACGTTTTCTTTTATAACCAGCTCTCTCATCTGATCAATGTGGGCGTCGGCCGCGGTTCTTGCGGCTTCTCCGTTGCCTTTGATGATGGCATCGACGATGTTGCCATGCTCTTTCGGGATTTTTTCCGCTCTTTTCAAGTCATCGTAATAGATGTATCGAAACCTCAGCACCAATTCTTGCAGTTGATCGATGATCTGCACAAGTATTTTGTTATGACTGGCCTCTACGATGGTTCGATGAAATGCGGTATCGTATTTGATCATATCCTTGGTGTTGTTTTCTTTTACTGCCTGATTGTATCTTTCGAAAGCGTCTTTCAGATTTTCCAGCTCTCCGCTGCTGATGCGCGATGCTGCAAAATAGGCCGCAAGGCCTTCCATGTTTTGCCTGACTTCCAGAATGGCCACCATGTCTTCTGTTGAAACCTGCGAAGCGTACGCGCCCTTTCTGGGTTCAATTGTGACAAGTCCTTCCTTTTCCAGCTTTCGGATGGCTTCTCTGATTGGTGTCCTGCTGACACCCAGCGTATCAGCAAGTTCAATTTCCATAAGCCGTGTCCCCGGGAGGATTCGTCCTGTCAGTATCTTTTTCTTTATTTCTTCATAAACCATTTCCCTACGCGACTTGTAGTTTTGTATTTCAAAATTCAACATAAAGTTTTCCTCTCGAATTTAGAATTTTGGTATATTGTAGCAGCTTTCACTCAATAGAGCAATCCATTGTTTTGGTTAAAAATGTTTCTTTATATAATGGAGCCATTTTGCTGTATGCAATTTCAGCCTTTTCCTTATTTTCATAAAATCCGATGATGGTTGGCCCACTTCCGCTCATAACGGCTTTTGCGGGTGATGTTTCAGCGATGAGCGTGTTTTTTGCAAGCATGACATCCGCATACGCGTTTCGTGTGAAATTTTCAAGCATATTGATGATGTTTTTTGTAGCCATCGCAAAGTTTTTTTCATCCATGGCAGATACGAGCTGTTTGATGTCCGGTCTTTCAAAATTTTTGTCTTCAAGTAGGCCAAACCCTTTGTATACCGCCGCTGTTGAAACGCTTATCGGAGGCTTTGCCAAAACGAGCCAACTGTCTATTCCGCGTATTGGCGTTAGCTTTGTTCCTGTCCCTTCTGCAAGAGCGGCCGTTTGCCCTGCTTGTCCCATGATGCAAAACGGGACATCCGCTCCAAGTAAGGCACCTAAATCGCAAAGCTCCTGTGTGCTGAGGTTCAGGTTCCAAATTTTTGAGAGCGCATGGAGAACCGCTGCGCAATCGGCGCTGCCGCCGCCAAGGCCTGCCCCGACAGGGATTTGTTTTTTGATATCGATCCGCAGTTGCCCTGAGCCAAGCTTTTGACCGATGTCAAAGCGGTCTATGATCAGCTGTGCCGCTTGATACGCAAGGTTGCGCTCATCCTTTGGAAGAAAATTTTTGTTGCTGTTCAGATCGATGATAATGTCGGCTTCTTCTGTGTGTTGTTGCTTGTTCGGCATCCACTTGACGCAAACTTTGTCGTGAAGCTCGATTTGCTGCATCACCATTGCCACCTCGTGGTATCCCGACGGCAGCTTTCCGAGAACATCGATTGCCAGATTTATTTTTGCGTACGCTTTTACATTGAGCCGCTTCATTGTGCCTCCATTGTAAAAAAAGGGGGACAGTTGCCCCCTACTTTTTCTTATTTTTATTTTTTGCTTTTCCGGATTGCTTTTTTGGGTGGGTTGTTCCGGCTTGCGCTTTCTTCTTGGCCGCCGCTTCCGCTTTTGCTTTTTTACCGGATCTGTATGTGCTGAATGCAGAGATGGGTCTTGGCCCCTGCACTTGATGGTTGTCGTTGTCTTCTTCAAATTCGTCGTCGTCATCGTCGTCTTGATCGGCGTATCCTGCTTTTAGCTTGGCTTCCGCTTCTTCTCTTTTTCTCTTTTGTTTTTCAGCTTTTGCAACGATGTCAGTAACCGATTTTCCGGTTTGCTTTGAAACCTTATATGGATTGACTTTTCCGCCTGCTTTTTCTTCGGCTTCTTTTTGTGCCTTGTGCTTCGCTTGCCTCGAGGTGACAAACATAATGACAACCAAGAATACAAGCATCATCGCGATGCTGATGTTCATATCTCTTTGCATGTCTCTTGTCGTGAATCTTATGACATAGTCATCGCCAAGGAAATTTCCTTGCGTAGTCCGAAAGTCGCCCGATATCGTGAGCGTATACTCCGTATCCTGCGATAGTTCCTCCATTAGGACAACCAGAACCATCTCCGGGTTGTTTGGGTCGTAAAGGACTCGAACGGGAGGCCGTTCACCGTCCGGATTTGTGATCACGAATTGATAGGCATTTGATGCGATTTCTCTTGCGCTGGATACGTCTCGGTCAAAATATACTTTTATCCCGGCGTTTATCGGGTGAACACCCGTAGCACCGTCTCTCGGGTGGCTGTCAACAATTTGTAAATTTACTGCAAATACCGCCGCTGTCTGAACAATGAGTGTCAGCATAAGTGTAACGGCGACAAGGCCAAGTCTTCTCATGTATGAAATTCCTCCGTGTTTTTTTTCCTTCGTTTCTTAAAAAAGTCCTTCATCGTGCGTTCGCATTCTTGCTGCATGATGCCGGCTTCAATTTCTACATAGTGGTTTAATCGTTGTTCTTGTATGATATTAAAAACAGAACCGCATGCGCCCGATTTTGGATCCATTGTGCCGATATAGGCCTTTTTGATTCTGGCCAACACGATGGCACCGGCACACATTGCGCAAGGTTCACAGGTTACATAAAGATTGCATCCCAATAACCTCCAGCCGCCCAGTTCTTTGGCTGCGTTTCGGATTGCGATCATCTCGGCGTGGGCTGTAGGGTCTTTCAGTGTTTCTGTTAAGTTATGCCCCCTGCCGATGATTACGCCGTCTTTTTCGATGACTGCTCCGACGGGAACTTCTCCGAGGCTTTCGGCTTTGCGAGCTTCCGCAAGTGCCTCTGACATCATTTCATCGTACATCCAAACATAGTATCACATTTTATCGCATTGCGCAATCTTCTGATGCAACGGCAGCGGAATTTTTTCGCAGAACAAGAGGGCATGAATGAACCCGTTGTTACACTTCTTCAATGTCTCCGTTTTCCATATTGATGGCTGCAATCCAATATCCGTAAGCATCGTCGGAATGGCTTGCGCCTACGATCGGCTGCCAGTATACGAATCCTGATTCCCCGCCGTCAGGTTGCTCTTCTTTCATCATCCTGCCCGGGATTCCGAGATAACACCGTTTCTCTGTGATCCCGAAAATGTAGTGCCTGTATTTCGTTGCAAAGTAATACGCGCCCGGCGATACGATCGGCAGATTCCCCACATTGACGATTTTTTTCCACCGGGCTCTGGTCAAGTCTGTTTTAAACGGTGTGATATCGTCGTAATATCGTGACATTCGAACACATCGATCGCAGGAATCGATTAAAAATTTGTTGTAGAAATCGCTAAAAACCCTCTTCGGTTGTGCGATGGGCTCTTGCTTCGTGAAGCTTTCTTCTTGCGCGAATTGCGCGAAATTTTCTGTTTCGACTTCAAGTGCTTCTTCTGTTACGTCTGTCTCCGGGTCTTGCGTAATGATTTCGCCCTTTAGGATCGGGTGTAGTGACTCCTTTTCGTTTTTTAGAGAAACTGCAACGATGATTGCGGCATTGTAAGCAGAAATTGGGTTGCCTTTTCCATCGATGTCGAGTGGGTTAAATCTCAGATAGGTTTCTCCGCTTCCTTGCTTGTTTATGTTTACGGTTCCCATAATTTTATGGATCGTCCGCTCTTTCTTCTTACCGAACAAAATCAGTTTATAGATGTACGGCCCCTTTTCGTAATACTGCATATTTTGAACAACGACCCGCATGGCTCCTTTGCCATTACCGGTTTCTATTTTAATGTGCCCTTTTACGGGCAATGCATCGCGCAGCGCAAAAATGGTGCTTTGTCCTTCCAGCATAACGAAATGTGCCGCGTATTTATCATATCCCATAAAGCTCCTCCTTGATTTTTGAACAGATTGCCTGTATTATATATATGAAAGTTTTAGGGTTCGTATTCTACAGGCGAGTTATTTTCTCGCCTGACGACAGGCCATTTGGATTGTATGGGTTTGGGTTATGATTCTTGATATTTTGGTTGCAGTTATATTAATATTATCGATGGTGTCCGGGTATCGTGCCGGGTTTGTATGGACGTTTTTTCATACGCTTGGCTGGATCGTAGCGATCATTTGCGCGTTTGTATGGACACCGAGGATGAAGGGTTTTTTGATTTCCAATACCGGGCTTTACGATGTGGTACATAGCGCTTTGTCGGAGCGATTTACAGGCGCTTCCGGCAGTGGCAATTTATCATCTGACTTTCCAAGAATGTTGCAAGATACAGTCGATTCTTTGATCAGGCAAGCGACGGATGCTGCAAGCACGGCCTTGTCCGATCTTGTGTTTACCATCGTCAGCTTTTTGATTGTCTTGTTTGCAGTAAAGTTTGTCATCTTTTTGATTGTCTTGGCTTTTTCCAAACAGAATGCAGAGGGCGTCCGGGGCGCAATCGACGGGGTTTTTGGTCTGGTCTTCGGGTTTGTTAAAGGCGTTTTCCTTGTCTTTGTATTGCTTGCGCTGATGATTCCTCTGATGGGTCTTTTCGATTCGAACTTTGTGGATACCATAGCCGGATGGCTTGATTCCTCATTCTTTGCCAGAAGCCTTTATGACAATAATTTCTTGGCGCTGGTTTTTCGTGATTTTCTTTTTTAACTACTTTTAGACAAGAGCGTAACATAGACAGGCATCGGAACAATGCGCTTGACATTATTCCGATTGCGCGTTATTCTGGTGGTAACATTAAAAGCAAGGGGATAACGGCTATGGATTACATCACAACGAAACAAGCGGCAGCACAATGGGGAATTTCAGATCGCCGTGTGCGCTTGCTTTGCGCGCAGGGAAAAATCCCTGGTGTGGTGCAGCGTGGACGTAATTATCAAATCCCCGTTGATGTGCCAAAGCCCGTTGATGGGCGGATGAAACAAGACCATTCCGCACGATACCTCAAGTGGGACAATGACGTAATTGGCGTGATCGATGGCACAAACACTGTGACATTCACTTCTTCGCGCTATAACGAAGTTGTCGCGCTTTACACCAACGGCGCAGACAAGTGGACGCAGGAGCAATTCCACGAGTTTTTATCAGAGCGGCTGGTCAACCGTGATCGGCGGGATATCGAACGCATTTTGTTCCGTTGTGGTTTATCGCATTATGACGTGTTACAGATTGCCGAAATCACACGAGGCATTCATCCAAAAGACTTGCTGTGGATTGCACACAGCAAAGACGAAACACTGGAAGCCACCATGACCGCTGTGTTTGATTCGGTGTTTCATCAGTGCATTGACCTCGTGGGAGACTCGCTTGACACGCCGGAGGGCTATAACATCAAACGTTACGGCGTATACGAGGGACGGTATGGTATCTATAAGCAGCGAATCAGTCCGCTGACGACGGATGTGGAATCTGAGGTGGCGGTGTATCTGCTGGCAGAAAGGCTCGGAATCCCCTGTTGTCCGGCGTATCGTGTGGATAAAGACACGGTGTTTTCAGCATTTCGATATGACTTTTCAAAGGAATACATTGTACACTTTCGCCGCCTGTTTGAGGGTGCGCGTTCAGATAACGAATATCAGAACTTGATTTCTGTCCGGCCGCAATATCGCGATGACATCGCGCGTATGATTTTGCTGGACTTTATCACGCGGCAGGACGATCGCCATTTGTCCAACATTGCCATTAAAATGACAGCGACGGGTGAATCCTTTTATCCGCTTTATGACAATGGCAGAAGCCTGTTTTATGAGGATACGGAAGAAATGGTACGCGAAGCGGTAAATCATCCAATCCAATACGCCACCACCTTTGGCTACGCCGGAACGTATTGGGATTATGTCAAAGAGATGGCGACGGATGGCGTTCCTATGGCTCGATTGCTCGATTTGTCCATCACAAAAGATGAGATTGCAGATATTCTAAACACAGCAGGCTTCACCGGGTATCGTTTCGATGGTGCTTTGGCGTGGATCGTAAAGGCGATTGAGATGATAAGGATATTGGATCATGTATAAAAAATTCTTCAAAAGGTTCATAGATATATTGCTTTCGTTGATTGCGCTCATTGTTCTTGCGCCGCTCATTCTGGTTACGGCGATCCTGATCAGAGTGAAATTGGGCAGCCCTGTGCTGTTCAAGCAACAGCGTCCGGGGAAAGATGAAAAGATATTCACAATGCGCAAATTCAGAACGATGACAGACGCACGGGACGAAAACGGCGAACTTTTGCCGGACGAAGCACGCCTTACGAAATTCGGCCAATTTCTCAGAAGTTCAAGCCTTGACGAATTGCCGGAATTGTATAATATTCTAAAAGGAGACATGAGCATCGTAGGGCCAAGGCCGTTGCTCGTGCAGTACTTACCATATTATAATGAATGTCAAAAACGCAGGCATGAAGTAAAGCCCGGCCTGACAGGGCTGGCGCAAATCAATGGCAGAAACGCCGCGACATGGGATGAACGCTTTGCGTTTGACATACAATATGTAGACAACGTGCGTTTTGTACAGGATGTGAAGATTTTCTTCGTTACAATTGGCAAAGTCTTCAAACGGGAAGATGTTACCGCAGAGAACCATGCGACGATGGAATCGTTTATAGACCATATCAAAAAATCAGAGGTGTAAAATGAAAAAATTGCTGATCATCGGAGCGGGAGGCTTCGGCAGGGAAGTTCTCGAATATGCAAGAGACATTCAGGAAGCAGGTCAGGCCGACTGGGAAATCGGAGGATTTCTAGACGACAACCTGAAAGCGCTCGATCACTATTCCTATGAATATCAAGTGGTTGACACCATAAAAGACCATACAATAAGCGATGCGTATGTCTATCTATGCGCGATCGGCGACCCGAAAACAAAATTAGCGATCGGCAGAAAGTTCCTTGAGGACGGTGCCAACTTTATCAACCTCATACACCCGACGGCATACATAGGAAGAACCAGCAAAATGGGCATAAACGTCGTCTTGTGTCCCGGATCAAAGATTACCACGGACGTTACTTTGGGCAATTTTGTCGCCGTGGACGTAAACGCTGTTTGCTCACATGATTCCAAAATCGGAGACGGATGCACGATCAGCCATTTTTGCGACATAACCGGATTTGCATCACTTGGAGAGGGCGTTTTTTTAGGAAGTGGCGCTTGCATCTGCCCAAGCGTAAGCGT
>WQWG01000006.1 GCA_009785435.1 Clostridiales bacterium | reverse complement strand
TATTTTCCCAAGCAAAAATTTGCGAAAATTTCATTGATAATATCATCTGTCGCGGTTTCTCCGATGATCTCGCCAAGAAGTTCCCAGCAAAGTTTCACATCGACTTCAATAAAATCAAGTGCTTCTTTCTTTTCAACCATCGCTTTTGCGTCCTCGATCGCTTTGTTTGCGCGTGATAATAAGTCTTTGTGTCTCGCGTTCGTGATCAATAGGCTTTCGCTTTGTTTGACTTGTCCGCCATAAACCATCGCTTCGATCTTTTCTTCAAGTTCATTGATGCCTATATCGCTTATTACCGATGTGCGAATGATATCCGCGTTTGGCAATACATCAAGGATTTGGCGCTCATGTACCTTTTTGTCCAGATCGATTTTATTGATCAAAACAATCGCTTTTTTCGTTTCGGCAAATCCCAGAAGCGTCAGCTCTTCATTGGAAATTTCCTCACTCCCGTCAACCATAAACAGGATCAAGTCCGCGTCATTGAAAGCTTGTTTGCTCTTTTCAATCCCGATTTGCTCGATGACATCCTCCGTGTTTCTGATTCCGGCCGTATCGACAAGCTTGATGGGGATACCTCTGATGCTCATGCTTTCTTCGATCGTATCGCGCGTCGTGCCCGGGATTTCGGTCACGATTGCCCTGTTTTCTTTTAGCAGTGCATTTAACAAAGAAGACTTTCCGACATTGGGGCTGCCCGATATGACCACCTTTAGGCCGTCTCTGATGATGCGCCCTGTGTCGGCTGTAGCCAATAGTTTTTCAATCATATCGCTTATTTGCGATGCGCTGCTCGACAGTTCCGCATATGTTATTTCTTCAATGTCCTCATCGGGATAATCTAAGTTTACCGTAATTTTTACAAGTAACTCCATTAGGCTTGTCCTGATTTCGCTCACTTTCAGAGAAACTTTCCCCTCCAGTTGATCAAAAGCAGAATCAAAGCTTTTTTCAGTCTTCGCTTTGATTAAATCGATGACTGCTTCCGCTTGCGTCAAATCGATGCGGCCGTTTAAAAAAGCCCGTTTTGTAAATTCGCCCGGTTCAGCGAGCCGTGCGCCCAGTTTTAAAACCAAGTCTAAAATTTTTCTTAACGCAACGATGCTCCCATGGCAGTTGATTTCAACGATGTCTTCTCTCGTATAGGTGTTTGGCGATTTGAAAAATACAGCCAAAACTTCATCGATCATCTCGTCTTGATGTGGGTCTTTGATCACCCCATAAGCGAGCTTTCGATTTTGTATGCCTGCGCCTTTCGCCGGAACAAAAATTTGATCAAAAATATTTTTGGCTTCGTCTCCGCTCATCCGGATAATGCCGATTCCACCCTCACCGTATGCCGTCGCGACGGCGGCTATCGTTTCTTCGCTCCACATTTCACTTTCTCCATGATAAAAAACAAACCGGCGAGAGTTTTCTTTCGCCGGCCATCTACAATTCAATTACTTTAGTTCAATTACAACTCTTCGATACGGTTCTTCGCCCTCACTTTTTGTGATGACTTTGCCGTTGTCTTGAAGTCTGGCATGAATCACTTTTCTTTCATAAGGGTTCATCGGCTCAAGCCTGACCGTTTTTTTCGTTTTGGTTACTTTTCCGGCCAATCTGTCCGCAAGCTGTTCAAGTGTTTTTTCACGCTTGCTTCTGTAGTTTTCCGCATCGACCACGACTCTTACATGTTGTTCTTTGTCTTTATTCATCACCAGGCTTGTCAGATATTGAATCGAATCAAGCGTCTGGCCTCTCTTTCCGATGATTGTGCCCGAATCTTTCCCCTCCATGGTGATGTAAACGCTCTCGTCATTTTTCATCGCTTTGACGCTGACTTCCAAGTCCATTTTTTTGGTCAACTCTACGATGAAAGTCAATGCAGGGTGATCATTTATTTCGACCAGGTTCTCCGGTTTTGCACGCTCTATTTTTTCATATTTCTTTTGAGGTTCCTGTTTTTCTGCTTTTTCAACAGGCTTTTGCTTTTCAACGCGTTTTTCCTGTTTCACCGGTTCTCTTGTTTCTTTTGTTTCTCGAACCTCTCTTTCAGGCTCTGTTTTCTTTTTCGTTGCTCTTTCAGGTTGAACCGCTTTCTTTTTTTCGACTCTTACTTTGGCGAGTTTTGAACCTAGTCCAAAGAAACCTTTGGAAGATTCTTCTAGTACGGTTACGTCAACTTCTTCGATTGGTAATTTCAGTTCCAGAAGCGCTAATCTGACCGCCTCGTCAACGTCTTTCCCCCATTTTTCCGAATAGTCCATATCTATTTTTTCCTCCGATATTTTTAACAGTAGCTTTTACCAAGTCTAACGATTATTTTTGTTCTTTCTTTCAAGTTCCATTTTTAGTTTTGCTCTGACCCTGTTCAGGTGAAGATTAAAGAAGATCTGTATAAATTGTCCGAAAAACCAGTAAATCGTAACGCCTGCGGGAAATGTTCTGCCCATGACCAAAATCATCACAGGCAAGAAATATTTCATCATCTTCATCATGGATCCCATCATCGGGTTTGCATCCAGCGCAGCACCCTGATGGGCTTGCGTTTGCGAGAACGAAATAAAGGTCGTGATCGCCGCAAGAACGGGCAATACCCAAGGATCAGGTTGGCTTAAATTCATGATCCATAAAAAAGATTCATGCGCAGCGATGACCATCTCATCCCCTTCTATGTAATTCATCGGGTTTCTCAACAATGCAAATAGACCGATGATGATCGGCATCTGAACAAGCGCAGGCAAACATCCGGCGGCCGGATTGAACTTTTCTTGTCTGTACAGTTCCATCGTTTTCGCGCTGAGTTCTTGTCTGTCGTTTGCGTATTTCTTTTGAAGTTCTTTTAGTTTGGGCTGCATCTCAGCCATTTTTGTTGAAGATTTCACCTGTTTGGCATGCAGAGGGTATAAGACGACTTTTACGAGCAACGTAAAAGCAAGAATTGTAAGTCCATAATTTTGAATAAATCCATACAAAAAACTAAGTACAATACTTAGTGGACCGGCCATAAAACCAATAATTTCTAGAAATCTATCCATAATACTAAGTTCCTCCAGAACTCGTTCAATTCAAAGGGTCATATCCTCCCGGATGGAAAGGATGGCATTTCAAAATTCTTTTGATGCCCAAAAAGCTTCCTTTAATGGCTCCATATTTTTCTAAAGCTTGTATGAAATAAGCGGAACATGTCGGATGAAATCGGCATAAAGGCGGAAAGAGAGGCGAAATAAAGGTTCGATAGCCTCTGATGAGCAAAATCATAAACTTTTTCAAGTTTGCACCTTTTAAAACTTTCTTTTAAACGCCCCCGCTCTTTTGATTGCGGCTTCCATGGACTTTTGAACATCAGCACATTTCAAATTGCAGATCGTCTTTCTGGCAATAAAGATGAAATCATATCCGATGTCCATATGTTCTTTTATTTCTCTGTAGCTTTCTTTCATCAGCCTTCTGGCTCTGTTCCTTACGACACTGTTTCCAACTTTTTTACTGGCCAGGAAGGCAATCCTGTTGTATGGCAAACCATTTTTTTTCAAAAATAAAACGACATATCGATCATTAACGGATTTGCCTTTATTATAGAGCAGCGAAAAATCGCTTTTTTTGCGCAAAACCGTTTTTTTTAACATAGACGTTCCTTAATCATTTTATTCATCAAAGAAAAAGGCCACTTCAAAAGCGGCCTATGCTGACAACACTTTTCTTCCTCTTAATCGTCTTCTCTTCAAAACGTTTCTACCGTTTTTCGTGCTCATTCTTTTTCTGAAGCCATGTTCTTTCTTTCTTTGTCTTACTTTAGGTTGATAAGTCCTTTTCATTTCAAACACCCCTTTCTTACAAAATGCAACTGATTTGCATGATTTAGATGCGAGCTCGTATTACTGCCATATAATTATACAATCGTACCTATGACATGTCAATATTTTTGTACATGCAAAAATGGGAATATATTTTTAACATTATCTGATATTTCGCTTGCTTGTGGATAACTTTTTTTGTATTATATTCCTACAGCCTTATTCAACTTGAAATAACAAAACCGCAATACAGTTAGGAGCCGGAAATGAGTGAACTGGACATAAATTGGAAGAAGACGCTTGACATACTTGAACCTGAGCTATCGGAAGTAAGTTATGAAACATGGTTTTTACCACTGAAGCCTGTAAAAATTGACGAAAAAGCAAGTCGCATCTATCTAAAGCCAACGGATGAAATGCATCAATCCATTTTAACAAATCGATATATACCTGTTTTGGAAACAGCGATCAAAACGGCATTTGGAAAAAAATATTCCGTTGTATTTGAGTTTTCTGATGATATTTCAGCAAGCTCTCCTCACAATACGGTTCTTGTGAAAAATTTTACGGACGAATTTTATTTAAACCCTCGCTATAATTTCAACTCATTTGTCGTCGGCGACAACAACAAATATGCGTATGCCGCATCCGTCGCAGTTGCGGAGGCACCGTCAGAAGCGTACAATCCCTTGTTTATTTATGGGGGTTCCGGCCTTGGCAAAACACATCTGATGCATGCCATCGGACATTATATCCTACAGAACGCACCTGACCTTAGAGTTTTATATGTTTCTTCTGAAATGTTTACAAACGAGTTTATTGCAGCCCTTGAAAAGAAAAGAATGCCTGAATTTAGAAACAAATACAGAAATTTAGACGTACTTTTAATTGACGATATACAATTCATAGGCGGAAAAGAAAGAATCCAAGAAGAGTTTTTTTATACGTTCAACAATCTTCATGAATTGAACAAACAGATTATTATTTCAAGTGATGTCGCGCCCAATAAATTGCAAAACATCGACGATCGGCTCAGTTCGCGTTTCGCTTGGAACATCGTCGCGGATATAAGCAACCCGGATTATGAAACGAGGGTTGCCATTCTTCGAAAAAAGGCAGCCGGAAATGACATTGAAATTACCCCGGAAATCGAAGAAGTCATATGGTTCATCGCAGAAAAAATCAAAATAAACATCAGAGAGCTCGAAGGAGCGCTTATAAGAGTCATCACATTTTCAAATTTAATGAATGAAAAAATAGATTTAAAATTTGCCAAAAGTACATTAAAAGAAATCCTATCCTCTGCGCATCTGAAAGTGACACCGGATTCCGTCAAAAAAGCGGTTTGCAAACATTTTAACATCAAAATGTCAGACATCGAATCGTCAAAAAGAACACAGAATCTGGCTTTTCCCAGGCAGATTGCCATGTATTTGTGCAGAGAAACAACAGATGAATCACTTCCTAAAATCGGTGAATTTTTTGGAGGAAGAGATCACACAACGGTTCTCCACGCGTACCAAAAAATTTCAAGAGAAATCAAAACAAATGAAACACTGAAAGACGTAATCGATGCTTTACAAAAAGAGTTAGACGTCAATTAACAACTTTATCCACAGTTTATGCACAATGAAGAGGGTAAGAAAATGTTAACATCATAATAATAAACAGATTTATTAACATATCCACACCCCCTACTACTACTACTAACTATATATATAACAAAAATAAAGCCCGGGAGGTTAACAAATAATGAAGTTCATATGCAGTCAACAATCTTTATCAAAAGCGCTAAGCACTGTATCAAAAGCGGTAACGTCCAGAACGACGATTCCGATCTTAAAGGGTATCCTTTTAAATGCTACAGCAGACGGAAAGCTTGTACTGTCAGCTTCTGATCTTGATCTTTCCATCGAAAAAACAATACCGGATGTCAATGTGATCGAAGAGGGTTCCTTGGTAGCTTCATCCAAATTATTTACAGACATCATTCGAAAGCTTCCGAACGAAGATATATCGATTGAGCAAAAAGAAGACAAAACGTTGATTGTCAAAACGTCGATATCAGAATTTACGATTTTAGGCATTTCTTCTGACGAGTTTCCTCAAATCGGAGAAATCGAAGAACAGGATAAAATTGTTTTAAACAAAGAACTTTTCAAAGAAATGATTCGAAAATCATCATTTGCAGCAAGCATCGATGAATCAAAAGGCATCATTGTAGGTGTTCTTTTGGAATTTACAGAAGAATACATCAATATGGTTGCTCTTGATGGTTTTAGAATGGCTGTCATACGAGAAGAAATGAAAAACAGTAAAAGTAATAAAATGATCATTTCTTCTAAAATATTGAATGAAGTGAATAAGATATTGGCTGATATCGAAAGCGATGAAGATGTCACAATTATTTTAAACAATAAAAAGGCCATGTTGCAGTTTGAAAACATAAAAATAGTCATTCGGTTGCTTGAGGGAGAATTCATCAAATACAAAGACATTTTACCAAAAGAAAGCAATTGTAAAGTAACCGTAAGCAGGAATCTTCTGCATGAAAGTATGGACAGAGCATCCATCCTTTCAAGGGAAGGTAAAAACAATCTCATTCGGTTTTCAATCACCGGAAATCTTTTGACCATCACATCAAGATCCGAAGAGGGAAATGTCAAAGAAGAAATTCCGATCGATAAAACAGGTGATGATATTGAAATCGGGTTCAATTCAAAATATGTATTGGATGTTTTGAAAGTTTTGGATGATGAACATATTGTGATGGAAATGGTATCAGGCATCAAGCCTTGTGTGATCAAACCTGTTGATGGAAGTGCGTTTGAATATCTTGTACTTCCGGTAAGAATATCTTAAATCAAAATGTTTATCAAAGAAATTGAACTGAAAAACTTTAGAAATTATGAAGAAATCAAATTAAGTTTTCACGAAAAAATCAACATTTTTATCGGGAACAATGCACAGGGTAAGACAAATATCCTTGAGGGCATCTATATTTCATCGTTTGGAAGATCGTTTCGTTCCGGAAAAGACAACCAAATGATCAAATTTGGCGAGAAATTTTGCAAAGCGAAAGTGACTGCGATCAGAGACGAAGAAGACATTTCAGTTGAAATCGTCATCGGTGAAAAAGAAAAGGGCGTTAAAATAAACGGCGCGAAGATACAAAAAACAGCTGAACTTCTTGAAAATGTACTGGTCGTCATTTTTTCGCCGGAAGATTTAAAAATCATCAAAGAGGGCCCTGAAAAAAGAAGAAGTTTTATGGATCGGGAACTCAGCCAGATCAGCCCGTCGTATTATGTCGATTTTTCTTCGTACAGAAGAGCGCTCATGCAGAGGAATGCGCTGTTAAAAGAAAGAAACGCAGCGCAAAGTGACTTTGATGTTTGGAACATGGGACTTGTGGAACATGGAACAAAAATCATACGAAAAAGAAGAAATTTCATCGAAAAACTAAACCGAATCAGTCGGGAGATCCATAACAGCATCACAAAGGAAAAAGAATTTCTGGAAGTGATCTACGATTCTTTTGTGGCAGACGAAGAAGATATCAAAGCGATTTTCCTTTCAAAATTGGAACAAAATCAAAAAAAAGACATCTTCAAAGGAAATACCGAAACAGGGCCGCATAGGGATGACTTGGAAATAAGGGTCAATGGGATCGATATAAGGAAATATGGGTCACAAGGACAACAGAGGACAGCCGCGCTTTCATTGAAACTTGCGGAATTGGAACTCATCAAAGAAGAAACAGGCGAAGAAGCGATCTTATTGCTCGACGATGTGTTGTCCGAACTGGATAGTGAAAGGCAAAGTTATTTGATCAACGCTTTAAAAGATACACAACTTTTCATCACGGCCACTGAAATCAGTGAGCATGTAAAAGAAAAACTACCAAAAGGTTATCTGTTTAAAATAAGAAACGGAAAATTGGAATAAAAAGTACTCAAAAAACGAAAGGAAATGGGTTTTATATGACAGCAGACATGAAACAGCAAGAATACAATGCCGAACAAATACAAGTTCTCGAGGGACTGGAACCTGTCCGAAAGCGTCCGGGGATGTACATCGGAAGCACGGGGCCTCGCGGTCTTCACCACCTTGTTTATGAGGTTGTGGATAACAGTGTGGATGAAGCGCTCGCAGGCTTCTGTAAGAACATAACCATCACGATCCAGAAGGACAATTCGATCATGGTCGAAGACGATGGCAGAGGTATGCCTGTGGATGAACACCCGAAACTCGGCATCCCGGCTGTAGAAGTTATCCACACAGTTTTGCACGCCGGTGGAAAATTCGGAGGCGGAGGATATAAAGTATCCGGCGGACTTCACGGAGTAGGCGCGGCAGTCGTTAATGCGCTTTCAACCAAGATGGAAGTTGAGGTCAAAAGAGACGGAAAAATCTATAAACAGACATACTCAAAAGGAAAAACAACGTCACCGCTGATGGAAGTCGGAGAATCCCGGAAAACAGGTTCAAAGACCGTTTTTTGGCCGGATGATGAAATCTTCGAAGAAATCGTATATGATCACGCCACACTGGAACACAGACTCAGAGAAATGGCATTTCTCAATAAAGGCGTTTCGATCACGTTAAAAGATGAGCGTGAGGGCAAAGAAAAATCGGAAGTCTTCCATTACGAGGGCGGCATCAAGGAATTTGTCAAACACCAAAACAGGAACAAGGAAGCGATCCATCAAGACATCATCTATTTTGAAATCGAAAAATCAGATATGCAAGTTGAAATCGCGATGCAATATACGGGGCATTATACCGAATTGCTTCTTTCCTATGCAAACAACATCAACACCACAGACGGCGGAACCCACATGATTGGGTTTAAGTCGGCGCTTACAAGGGTTTTCAACGATTATGCCAGAAAAAGCAAGTTTCTGAAAGACAACGATGAGCCGCTTGCAGGTGAAGATGTAAGAGAGGGTTTGACTGCGATCATCTCGGTTAAGCTGATGAATCCACAGTTTGAGGGACAGACAAAAGCAAAGCTCGGAAACAGCGAAATGAGGGGCTTTGTTGAAACGGTTGCAAATGAGAACATTACAGCGTTTCTTGAAGAAAATCCCGCACAAGCAAAAATAATCATTGAAAAGAGCTTGAACGCCGCAAGGGCAAGAGAAGCGGCCAGAAAGGCCAGAGAACTGACGAGAAGAAAGGGCGTCCTTGACAGCACGTCATTGCCCGGCAAGCTTGCGGATTGTTCTGAAAAAGATCCGGCGCTTTCGGAAATATTCCTCGTCGAGGGAGACTCCGCAGGCGGCAGCGCGAAGCAAGGCAGAGACAGGACAAGACAGGCGATTCTTCCGCTCAGGGGCAAGATCTTAAACGTAGAAAAAGCAAGGCTTGATAAAATACTGAATTCAGAAGAAATCAAAAATATGATCACGGCGTTCGGGTGCAGCATCGGGCAGGATTTCAACATCGAAAAATTAAGATACCACAAAATCATCATCATGACGGACGCGGACGTGGATGGCTCACATATTCGGACGCTGCTGCTGACGTTCTTCTATCGATACATGGCGCCCCTCATCGAGGGCGGGTATGTTTATGCAGCGCAGCCGCCTTTATACCAAGTCAAAAAAGGCAAAGAAGTTTTTTATACGTATTCAGAAAAACAACAGGAAAAACTGATGGCCGAGCTTGCAAATACGCCGGGCAAAGCGGACATCCAACGATACAAAGGCCTTGGAGAAATGGACTACAACCAACTGTGGGAAACGACGATGGACTACAGCAATCGAACATTGATCCAAATCACGCTAGACGACATGGCTGCGGCTGACGAAATGTTTACAACGTTGATGGGCGACAAAGTGCCGCCGCGGAAGAAGTTTATCGAAGATCATGCGAAATACGCAAAAATCGACATATAACGGAGGAATAGATGAATTTACTGGAAGATCAAAAATTAATTCAACATGAAATATATGATGAAATGAAAAACTCCTACATCGATTACGCGATGAGCGTCATCGTCGGCAGAGCGCTTCCCGATGTACGGGATGGACTCAAACCGGTACACAGGAGAATCCTATACGGGATGCACGAACTCGGGATCACCCCGGACAAACCGCATAAAAAATCGGCAAGGCTTGTCGGAGATGTAATGGGTAAATACCATCCACACGGCGACAGCTCCATTTACGACGCAATGGTCAGGATGGCACAGGACTTTTCGATCCGGTACCCGCTCGTTGACGGCCACGGAAACTTTGGTTCAGTCGACGGCGACGGCGCTGCGGCCATGCGTTATACCGAGGCGAGGATGTCCCATCTTTCGCTTCAAATGCTTCGGGACATCGACAAAGAGACGGTCAAATTTGTACCCAACTTTGATGAAGAAGAAGAAGAGCCATCGGTTCTTCCGGCACGATTCCCGAACCTGCTTGTCAATGGCTCAAACGGAATCGCGGTTGGAATGGCAACGTCTATCCCTCCGCATAATTTGGGTGAAGTCATCGATGCGACGGTTAAATTGATCGACGATGAAGAATGCACCGTGGAAGATTTGATCAAGCTCGTCAAAGGGCCTGACTTCCCTACGGGTGCGTCGATTTTAGGTAAAAACAACGCCAAACAGGCGTACAGAACCGGGCAAGGCAAGGTCATTGTACGCGCGCAGGCGGAAATTGAAGAAACCAGCAAAGGCAAACAACAAATCGTTGTTACGGAGATTCCGTACCAAGTCAATAAATCCAGGCTGATCGAAAAGATGGCAGAGCTTGTTAAGGATAAAAAACTGGACGGCATTTCTGAAATCCGCGACGAATCCAGCAGACACGGCATGAGGATCGTCATTGAGCTGAAAAGAGATGCCAATGCTCAGATCGTACTGAACAGGCTGTACAAACACACACAGATGCAGGACAGCTACAGCATGATCATGCTTGCACTCGTAAACGGCCAGCCAAAACTTCTGACGCTTTACGATATGATCTCAGAATACCTCAAGCATCAAAAAGAAGTCGTCACGAACCGGACGATCTTTGACAAGAAAAAAGCGGAAGCAAGGGCGCACATTTTAGAAGGGCTTAAAATCGCGCTCGACAACATTGATGAAATCATCAAGCTGATACGCGCAAGCTACAATGACGCGAAGCCAAAGCTCATGGAGCGCTTCGGCCTTTCGGAAATACAAGCGCAGGCCATTTTAGACATGAGGCTTGCCAGACTTCAAGGCCTCGAAAGAGAAAAAATAGAAAACGAATACGCGGAACTTATGAAGCTGATCGAGTATTTCAATGCGCTGCTTGCGGATGAAAAGATGCTGATGGGTGTCATCAAAGAAGAACTGCTTGAAATCCGAAAAAAATACAGCGATGCCAGAAGAACAAAAATACTGGCAGACGTAACGGAACTGGATGAAGAAGACCTCATACAAGAAGAAAACGTTGCAATCACACTAACGCATTTGGGTTATATCAAAAGGGTCACGGCGGATACGTACAAGACGCAGAAACGAGGCGGCAGAGGCGTCACAGGGCTTACGACGAGAGAAAACGATTTTGTCAAAAATATCATCATGACCTCGACGCACGATCACCTTTTGTTTTTTACAAACACGGGAAAAGCGCATAAAATCAAAGCGTATGAAATTCCCGAAGCGGCAAGAACGGCGAAAGGAACGCCGGTGGTGAATTTCCTGCATCTCATGCAGCGCGAAAGAGTCACGGCCGTCATTCCGATCAAAGAGTTTGTCGAAGACAAGTTCCTCATTGCTGTGACGAAAAACGGAACGATCAAAAAAACACCGCTTTCACAGTTTGATACGAACAGAAAGGCCGGGTTGATCGCGATCAGTCTGAAAGACGACGATGAGCTCATCGGCATCAAGCAGACAACGGGCGCAAACAACGTCATCATCGTAACGAAAAACGGCAAATGCATTTGCTTCTCTGAAGAAGACGTCAGGAGCATGGGCAGGGTGGCCGGCGGCGTCCGCGCGATCAGCCTTGAAAAAGACGATGAAGTGGTTGCGATGGAACTGGTTGAACCGGATGAAGAGCTGTTTGTCGTTACAAAGAACGGCTATGGCAAGAGAACGCCGGTGGAAGAATATAAGATCCAAGTCAGAGGCGGAAAAGGCCTTTTGACATACGATAAAGCCAAATTTAAAAAGACAGGCGAACTCATCGGCGCGATGGTTGTGAACGAAATGGATGAAATCCTGCTCATCAATTCAGACGGCATTGTCATCCGAATCAGAGCGGCTGAGGTTTCAAGGCTCAGCAGGGCAACGCAGGGTGTCAAAATCATGAAAGTCGAGGAAGACGCCAACATCATAGCGCTTGCGAAAGTCATCAAAGAAGACGGAGACGACGACGAAATCGACGTTGACGTTGATGTCGACATCGAGACAGAAATCGAAGATGAAATCCAAACCGAAGCCGAAATCCAAGGGGAAGAAAAGGAATAAGGGATTAACATGCCAGATGTATTAAAATTTTCGATTCCGGGAAAACCGGAATACGTCCAGATGGTCAGACTTGCGATCGCCTCCATTGCGGGCAAAGCGGATTTTGATGTTGACGCTGTGGAAGACATCAAAGCCGCTGTTGCGGAAGCCTGTAAAATTGTCTTTTGCCACGGTTCTTTGGGCGTCAGCGACAGCTATGAAATCCTTTGCGAAGTCGAAGATGAAAAAATAAAAATAACGGCAAGCGACGCCTGCAGCGACGGAAAACGCGTGGACGGCGCGCGCTTTTGCGCGAAGTGTCCCGATGAAGGCAATTTGGCGGTGCCGGTTATGGAGTCTTTGATGGACAGCGTAGAGGTCGACTTTGACATGGGCGGAAATAAGATTATTACAATGGTGAAAAATAAATGACAAACGCGGAATTGTTCGATCGATACGCGAAAACCCGCGATATTGGGCTTCGCAATGAAATCGTCGAACATTACTTGTATATGGCTGATATACTCATAAGAAAGTATTTGAATAAGGGCGTGGACTATGATGACCTCTACCAAGTTGGAGCGATGGCGCTCGTTTCCGCTGTGGATCGGTTTGATGCGTCAAAGGGATATGAATTTACGAGTTTCGCAACGCCGACCATCCTTGGGGAAATCAAAAAATATTTCAGAGACAAAGAATGGAGCCTCAAAGTTCCAAGACGGCTAAAAGAAATCAGCACGCGGATCCCCGCGGCAAAAGAAGAACTGTACATGAAATTGCAACATATGCCCAAGGTATCAGAACTTGCCGCCTATATGGGTTGCTCGGAAGAAGAACTGCTTGAGGCGATGGAAAGCAGCAAAGCGTACGGCGCATACTCTTTAAACCAGACGATCTTTGAGAACGAATACGGCAGCGAAACGGACATCCAGATTGAAAAGTTTACGGCCATTGAGGACAAGGGTTACGGCAATCTTGAATACGAAGAAATTATCAAAAATGTCGTTGTTGATTTAAGCGACAAGGAGAAGCGCATATTTCAAAGGCGATTCATTGAAAACAAAACGCAGACGGAAATCGCGAAAGAAATCAAAGTTTCTCAAATGACGGTTTCGAGAGCAGAAAAAAACATAAAAACAAAACTATTAAAGGAATTATCAAGATGAAGCGAGTTTTTTCAGGCGTGCAGCCTACAGGAAATATTCATATCGGAAATTATTTGGGCGCGCTCAAACAGTTTGTTGAACTGCAAAATGATCAGGAGTGTCTCTATTGTATCGTCGATTTACATTCCATCACATTGCCGCAAGACCCAAAAGAATTGCGCAGTCATACGCTTGACGTAGCGGCGCTTTACTGGGCTGTCGGCATTGACCCTAAAAAATCAATCATCTTCGTGCAATCCGATGTACCGGGACATTCGGAGCTTGCTTGGATTTTGACATGCAACGCGTATACCGGGGAACTGTCGCGCATGACGCAATTTAAAGACAAAAGCAGAGGGCAAGAGTCTGCTCCGGCAGGCCTGTTTACGTATCCGATTTTGATGGCAGCAGATATTTTGCTGTATGATACCGATATCGTTCCCGTTGGCAACGATCAGAAACAGCATATCGAACTGTGCAGGGATATCGCGATACGTGTCAACAACAAACACAAAGGCACATTTACGGTGCCTGATGGCCGGTTTTTAAAAGAGGGCGCGCGAGTCATGGCGCTTGATGAACCGGATAAAAAAATGAGCAAGAGCGCCGAGAACGCCTTTAGCAGAATTTCGCTTCTCGATGACGATAACAAAATCAAAAAATCCATCATGCGGGCAACGACGGACTCGGATGGAATCATCAAATACAACCCGTCCGAAAAATCGGGCATCAGCAATCTTCTTACGATTTACAGCGCGTTTACAGGCGTTTCAATTGAAAGTCTGGAAAAGAAATACGACGGCTGTGGCTATGGCGATTTTAAGAAAGACCTTGTGGAAGCGGCCGTAACTGCGCTCAAACCGATCCGCGAGCAGTTTAATGAAATCAGACATTCACAAGAACTCATCGATGCATTAAAAAATGGCGCCGAACGAGCGAACGCCATTTCTGAAAAAACGATGAAAAGGGTTAAAGAAAATTTCGGGTTGGGCATCTAGGCAATCCATTATTTGTTATTATGTACGATTCCCTCTCTGACGATGTTTTCAACTTCTGTCGATAAATGATTCGCGACAGATTTTTCCATGCCCTTTGTTTCGATGGCAGGATGTATGACGAGACGAACAGGCGCACCGTAATTCACATATCCGGTTTCTTCAAAGACACGGTAAGCGCCATCTATGGTGATCGGAATGACGGGAATGCCCGGTTTTGTCGCAAGCCGCAAGCTTCCTTTTTTAAATTCCGAGACGATATCGTTTTTGCTTCTTGCTCCCTCAGGAAAAATCAGAAGTGAAAAACCTTGTTCAAGCAAGCGAATGCCGTCATCTACTGCGCGAAGCGCTGCCTTTGGATTGTCCCTTTTCAGGTAAATGCTTCGGATGTCTTTGATCCACTTTCCGTAGATTGGAATCATTTCAAGTGAATCTTTTGCCACAAAAGCAAACTGGAACTTGTTCAGTGCTGCGCACGTAACAACGACGTCCGCAAAACCCTGATGGTTTGCCACAAATAAAACAGGTCCGCTTTCAGGCAGGTTTTCCTCTCCGACTACCGTTAACTTTATATCAAAGGTTTTTACAACATAATTTCCCCACGCATCCGTTGATTGTAAGATGTATTCTCTTTCTTTTTCAAAATCCCCATCTGCCCTGGCCTTAAAGATTTCTTTTCGATATCCGGACAAATATTTGACAGAGCGGTACAACTTGATTACAGGAATGATGTTTTTAAGTATCTTCAAAAGATATGCCTCCTCAGATGTTTTCTATAATAGTATGCACGATTTTACGTAAAAAGGCAAGCAAACAAAAAAATTGATTTACAAACGCAAAGCCCTGTGATAAAATTGCTTCCAACATTTTGAACGTTGGATATTGAAAAGAAAGGAATGTATGGGTGTAAGCGCAAGGCCATCATACAAAGAACAATATGATCATTATCGTAAAGTCAAACCCGGATCAACAGCAACTGGAGAACCTGATTTCATGGCTTAGGAGCATGGAGCTTGAGATCCATCGGAGCGATGGCATGGATGCCACCGTCATTGGGCTTGTGGGCGACACGTCAGAGGTCGATGCGGATCTGATCGCATCGCTCGATATCGTCGAGTCTGTTAAGCGGGTGACAGAGCCATATAAAAAAGCAAATCGTAAATTTCATCCCGACGACACGGTCGTGGATGTTTCAGGCATTAAACTTGGAGGCGGCCATTTTCAAATCATCGCGGGGCCTTGTTCAGTGGAATCCAGGGAGCAAATCTGTTTTGTCGCCTCTGAAGTGAGAGACGGCGGTGCGACTTTTCTTCGCGGCGGAGCATTTAAACCGAGAACGTCGCCGTATGCGTTTCAGGGCATGAGAGACGAGGGCATACAGCTTCTGGTGGAAGCAAAAAAACAAAGCGGGCTTCCAATCGTGACAGAAATCATGGACGCATCGCATCTTCATCTTTTTGAAGACGTGGATGTGATTCAAGTCGGTGCCAGAAATATGCAGAATTTCGAACTGCTCAAAGAGCTTGGTGCAGCGCCCCAGCCGATCCTTTTAAAGCGAGGCCTTTCCAATACGCTGGAAGAACTTTTGATGAGTGCCGAATACATCATGGCAAGGGGAAACAAAAACATCATCTTGTGCGAGAGAGGCATACGGACGTTTGAGACCGCAACGAGGAACACGCTCGATTTATCAGCCGTACCGCTTTTGAAATCGATGTCCCATCTTCCCGTTGTCGTCGACCCGAGCCATGCAACAGGGATACATGCGCTTGTGAAGCCAATGTCGCTTGCTGCCGTTGCTGCCGGCGCGGATGGCCTTATGATCGAAGTGCATAATGACCCGCCGCGCGCATTGTGTGACGGCGCGCAATCATTGACCCCAAATTATTTTAAAACACTGGTGCAAGATGTCATGAAAGTGAAAAATGCGCTGATATGAGAAAAGT
>WQWG01000005.1 GCA_009785435.1 Clostridiales bacterium | reverse complement strand
TGATGATAACCCGGCTGTATGGCTTCTGCCCGGCGGCTATGTGAATCATCCGTTCGTGGTGGCCAAAAATGACAATATGGTGTCCATCAACACCTCAATGCAGGTGGACTTGACCGGTCAGGCTTTTTCCGAAAGCATCGGACATAAGATGTACAGCGGTTCCGGTGGACAAAATGATATGTCAGAGGGTGCCATTCACGCGAAAAACGGACGCTCTATCATTTGCCTGTACGCGACAGCGAAAGACGACAGCATCTCCGCAATCGTTCCGGAGGGCTATCCGGGCGGCATCGTTACCTTGTCGCGCAACAATTTGGATTACGTCGTGACGGAATATGGCATTGCGCCGCTAAAGGGATTGTCCATCAGGCAGCGGACGGAAAACCTGATCAACATCGCGCATCCCAAGTTTCGTGATGAATTGAGACAGGCTGTCATAGATAAAAAAATCATTTAAATTGTCCTGTGGGCTTGGCGAAATTTGTCGATTTAATTGAAAAATGAATTCGTTTATAATATAATTAAGAGATTGTGTTGATCTACGGAGTATCTTAATTATATGAAAAACTACTTAATCAATTTTTATACATCCTACGGCCTGTTGGGCGTAGCGGCTACGGTTGCGGTCATCATCAAGATGGCGCTGTTCTATTTTTTCATCGGCTCGATCACAAATGTCGTGGCCGTATTTGCTGTAAGCTGTATTTTACTCTATCTGTTGTTCTCATCGTTTCAAAACAAATGGATCCCTGCGGGCATATTTGCCGCGTTTTCGATCCTACTGTTTTGTGATGTGATGTATTCCAGCTTTTTTAACCGCTACCTTTCTGTAAACATGCTGGGGGCGGTATCCATGCTTGGCGATATCACAGCAAGCATCGCGGAAGTTTTCAGGGCGTCCTTTTTGCTGCTTTTTGTAGATGTTATTCTCGTATTTGCATGTCTGATCAAGCGCCGTTTCAATGTAAAAAATGAAAACATGATGGCAAAACAAAATATTGAAGAAGATGAATTTTGGGCGACGTTTGAAGAGGATCTTGCGACTGTGGCAGAGGCTGATGCAAGCGCGGCACCGGACAGCTTACTCGTTGGGCGAACCAAAGGAAGAAGCATTTCAAAGGCGGCAAAAAATCCTGTATTGAAATGGGTGTTATCCCATACGAAACAATTGGCCGCCGGATTCATCATACTGCTGTTGATCGTCAATGTGACAGGCAGCGCTTTCATCACATCGATCGCAAATCAGGAAATCATCACGTATCGCTTTAAGGATATCGCGAACAGAGTGTTTGCAACCGAGCAAGACACAGGGCTTCTCGCATTTCGCGATACATACAGGCATGAAATAGACGGGCCGTTTTTTGGAGCTGCAGAGGGAAGAAATCTCATCGTGATCCAGATTGAATCTCTGCAAAACTTCGTGATCGGGCTTGAATACAACGGACAGGAAGTAACGCCTGTACTGAACAGGCTCATTGCTGAAGAAAACACGACATACTTTGATAATTTTTTCCAGCAAGTGGCGAGCGGCAACACATCGGATGCAGAATTCACCGCGAATCACGCGATACTGGGTTCGATCATGAGTTATACGAACAGACTTTACGGCAGCAGGAACTATTTCAGAGGGCTTCCCGCCATGCTGCGGGAGAAAGGCTATGATACAGCTGTTTTTCATGCGTTTGAACGAAAAAACTTTTGGCATAGAGATACGACGTTCCCGAACTGGGGTTTTAACCGGTTTTTTGGAGGGCTGAACGACAGGCCGGGCGATGGCGTTTTCACAATGACAGAATGGATGGGCTGGGGGCTTGTCGATACGCATTTTTATGAGCAGACGCTGGACTTTATGGAGGAATTGTCAGAGCCGTTCTACAGCTTTGTCATATCCCTTTCAAACCACCATCCGTATGAAATGCTGGAACATTATCGATTTTTTGAGCTTCTTCCCGAGGACGAGGGAACGATGGTCGGGAACTATTTACAGAGCGTTGCGTTTACGGATTACGCGCTTGGGTTGTTCCTTGACGGGCTAAAAGAACGAGGTTGGTATGACAATTCGCTCATCGTGATTTTCGCAGACCACCTGGGGCTTACCCGTTCGCCGGAAATCGATGAGTCGATGGAACGGCTTCTTGGCAGGTCGTATGATTTTGACGTCATGTTGAACTTGCCGTTTATCGTAACGCTTCCGAATTCGGATGTAGACATCAGGCAGACGATCAGCGTTGCGGGCGGGCAGATCGACGTTTTCCCGACGATCGCGTACCTGATGGGATTCCCAAGACTGGATACGCTGTACTTGGGGCATAATTTGTACGCGATCACAGAGGGGCTTGTCGCGCAGCAAACGCATATGACGCGAGGTTCATTTTTTATGAATGACATCGCCTTTGAGATGTCGAGAGACGGCGTTTTTCAGCACGGCAGGGCATGGAACTTCAGAACGGGAGAGTCTGTTCCGCTTGACGATGTCTATGAACATTTTATAAGGTCGATGCAAATCATCAATACGTCTGAATATATTTTGCGAAGCGATGCGGTTCGGCGGATCTTTCTCGATGGTGAGAACATAAGACATGCGTTTGACGTGGATGTAGCAAGGACGCATCCCCCTGAAATCGTCATTGCAGGTGCGCCGGGAGAGCCGGCCAATACGATCAAAGCGATACAGTATTCGCATCGGCATGATTACAGGTTTATCCGGGTGGAAATGGGATGGACGGAACGAATCAACGACAACGACCCGTATCCGATCGTGATCAACGATGCAGGAGATGTTCTTATGACACACCACGAGCTGATCCAGTGGATGCAGGCACATGCCAATACGAACATCATTGTCAGCATTGAGAGAAGCGGAGACTTTTTTATGCGCGTCATGACAGAGCACAGTCCCGCGATCGCAGATAGACTCATTTTGGAATTGCCGCAGTTGTATGAATATACGGGCAGGCACGACGCTATTTTGAATCTTTCAAATGTATCTCAAAGCGCCGCGGAGATCAGGGCTTTCGTTGATATCAATCACGTATGGGCCATCATGATGACACAAGAGGAATCCGAGGGAAGATTTGCGGAACTCATGGACATTGGCACAGTCATATACATCGTGAGCGAGACCGATGGAACCATTGTCAGAGCCAATTGAACGGCAGTTATAAAATCAAAAGCGACGCCAGCTTACCGACAATCATGGAAATCACAAAGCTTCCTGCCCAAATTGAAATGGCGGTGGGAAGCTTTTCTTGTTTGAGCAAGATCACGACGGACGCGAAGCATGGAACAAACAGCGTCATAATGATCAAGGAGACGACAAGCTCCCCGCTGCTGAACGCACCGCTTTGAATGACGGCGAGAAACCCGGCCGCGCCCAGATCTCTTTTCAAGATGCTCAGAATAAACAGATTGGCGGCTTCCCTTGGCAGACGCAGGAAACCTTCTGTAAAGGGTGAGAGCCATGCGGAAAACACAGCAAAAACGTTCAAAAATTTCAAAATCGAAACGACGACACTCCCGGCCATAAACGGGAGAGCCGTTTCTTTTAAAAACGATATGCCGCTGATGACAGCGCGTTTCAATGCCTTGCCGAATTCCGGAAGCTTTAACGGGTGCTCATGAAAGCAGCAAGGGGATTGATACTCCTTTGGGGTCAACGCATTCAGCGTGACGGACAATACAAGAAAAGTGGATGCAATCACGAATACGTAAAAAAGAAAGTATGCCGGGCCAATCAAAAACGCAAGCGCGATGATGATCGCGACCTGAGCGGAGCAAGGGACAAGGATGCAGAGCAGTGCGGATGCGATGAATTTTTCTCGCTTGTTTTTGACGGTATCAAGCGACGCAAGTGCGACTGTCACGCAGCCCAGCCCCATGAGCATGGGAAAGAGCGAGTAGCCGGAAAGCCCGAAGAACGCGAGGGTTTTGTTGCACTTGTTTGCGATCTTTGCGAAAATGCCCGACGCCTCAAGGCATGTCGTAACAAAATAGAAGATGGTAATCAACGGAAACAGCATGCCGAGCAAATATGTAGGGCTCATCGTCAGGATGCCGAAATCGCCGAATAGGATATAGCCGATCGGTGTGTCTGCACTCATCATTTTTACCTTTAATTTCGTAATATGTTCATGTATAATTGTCGTATAACAAAATTATGATAAAAATAGGGAATCTATTCGTAGAATCAAGAGGATCAGGTATGGAACAACAAATGATTTTTAATATTGTAATCGTCTTGCTTTTGGTCGTGATTGTCATATTGCTCATCGGTGGAAAAAAGTCGCCGATCGACGAGGTGATTTCATTGTTAAAACGCAACAATGAGGAACAACGCGACAGTGTGCAGAAGCAAATCGCAAGCGGGGCGATGGAGCAGTTTGAGCGCTTTGGCGTGATTCAAAAGAGCGTTCAAGAAACGCTTCAAACCAACAGCAAGAGCGTCGAAACGATGCTTGACATCAGGCTTTCCGCGATTCAACGCGGCAATACAGAGAACATCGAACGGGTGAATGCCACCCTTGAAAGCAAGATGAAGGCGCTTCAAGAGAGCAATGAAAAGCGTCTTGAACAGATGCAAGCGGTCGTGGATGAAAAACTGCAAAAGACCTTGGAAACACGCCTTGCGCAGTCCTTTGAATTGGTCAGCAAACAGCTTGACAGCGTTCAGCAGGGACTCGGTGAAATGAAGAACCTTGCCGCTGACGCCAAGAGCCTGAAAAACGCGCTCACAAACGTGAAAGAGCGCGGCACATACGGCGAGGTGCGGCTTGAAAAGTTGCTTTCCGACATCCTTGCGCCCAGTCAGTATGAAACGAACGTAGAAATCGCAAGCAACAAAAGAGTTGAATTTGCCATCAAGCTTCCCGGAAACGGCGATACGCCGCTTCTGCTTCCAATCGATTCGAAGTTTCCGATCGAGGACTACAATCGCTTACTGGATGCAGAGGATAAGCAGGCCATTGATGAGGCGCGTAAGTCACTGGCACAAAAAATACGGGTGTTTGCCAAAGACATTTATGACAAATACATCGTGCCGCCCAAGACCACGGATTTTGCGTTGATGTTCCTGCCAACGGAGGGACTTTACGCCGAAGTGGTGCAAAACGCAGCGCTCTTCGAGGAATTGCGGGACAAATATAAGGTCACAGTGGTCGGCGTGACCACCTTGTCTGCATTCTTGAGTTCGCTTCAGATGGGCTTTAAAACCTTGGCCATTGAACAGCGGTCGCAGGAAGTATGGGATACATTGCGGACAGTGAAATCAGAGTTTATTAAATTCGGTGATGTGCTCGATAAAGCCCATAAACAAATCCAGACGGCAGACAAGACGTTGGAAGAGATTGTCGGCAGACGGACAAGAGCCATCAACAAGTCTCTGCGCAATGTTGGAGAACTGAGCGAAACCGACGCGCCTCTTCAAGTGACTGAGTCCATGGAGATGGACGACGAAGAATAACGTGAATCGCATAAGAAATGGTGATTCATTGAGTAGGAGCAATCATGAGCATATATGTGATTTCTGACCTCCATTTGTCATTTTCTGAAAACGTACAGAAACCGATGGACGTTTTTGGCGGAGAATGGTTGGAGCATGCGGAAAGAGTCAAGAAAAATTGGGAAGATACGGTGTTGGAAAACGACACGGTCATCATTGCAGGCGACATATCGTGGGCGTTGAAGCTGGAGGACGCGATACCGGATTTGAATTGGATCAGGGATCTGCCGGGCAAAAAAGTCCTTGTCAAAGGCAACCACGACCTTTGGTGGGCTTCGATGAAAAAGCTGCATGACTTGTTTGGAGATGATTTGCGTTTTATACAAAATAATTTTTATGAAGCGGATGGCTATGCCATTTGTGGTACACGAGGGTGGATTTGCCCCGGAGATGAACATTACTCGGAACACGATGAAAAGATATACAAAAGAGAGCTTTTAAGGCTCAGGACATCGTTGATGGCCGCGAAAAACGCAGGGTTTTCCAAAATCATCGTAGCGTTGCATTTTCCTCCGATGAATGACCCATACAGCGAGTCGGGGTTTACGGAACTCTGCAGGGAATTTGGCGCCAAGCATGTTTTTTATGGGCATTTGCATGGTGCTGAGGGCTTTCGGAGCGGTGTTCAGGGAAACATCAATGGTATAGAATACAGGCTGGTATCACTGGATTATGTAAGGTGTAAACCATATAAAGTGGAGGTGTAGGTTTGAAAAGGGTGATCATTTTGGTTTTGGACAGCCTCGGTGTGGGCGCGCTTCCGGATGCTGAACAGTATGGAGATCAAGGTGCCGATACGTTCGGGCATATCGAAGAAGCAATGCGGAAACAAGGAGGCTTTGAGATTCCGAATCTGTTAAGCCTTGGGTTTGGCAATATTGATGGGGCTGCGTCAGGCAGGCTGAGACAGGCGCATACCAAAGGCTCGTTCGGCAAGCTTGCAGAAAAGTCAAAAGGGAAAGACACGATTACAGGACATTGGGAACTCGCCGGGCTTTATACAGAAGTGCCGTTTAAGACGTATCCCGACGGCTTCCCGATCGATTTCATGAAACGATTTGAACAAGCCATCGGAGTGGGAACGCTTGGCAACTATGCCGCGTCCGGTACGGAGATTATCGAAGAACTTGGACCTTTGCATGAAGAAACGGGAAAACCGATCGTTTATACGTCTGCGGACAGCGTTTTTCAGATCGCGGCGAATACATCGGTCATTCCGCTTGAAAAGCTGTATCACATGTGCGAGATCGCCAGAGAAATGCTCGTCGGGGATGTGGCGTGCGGAAGAGTGATCGCAAGGCCGTATGTCATCGAAAACGGCAAGAGAAAACGAACTTCCGACAGAAAGGATTATGCCGTTTCGCCAAGCGGTTCAACGCTGCTTGACCACGTAAAAGCGGCAGGACAAACGGTGTACGCGATCGGAAAAATCAACGATCTGTTTAATGGGCAAGGAATTACGGTGAATGTTCACACCGATGACAATATGGATGGCGTCGATCAAACGATCAACGCGTTAAAAAAAGATTTTGGCGGGCTGATTTTTACGAATCTTGTTGATTTTGATTCAAAATACGGACATCGTCGCGACCCAATCGGATACGGAAAAGCCATCGAGGAATTTGACAAGAGGATTCCTGAAATTCTGAAAGCGATGCGAACAGAGGACGTGCTGATTCTGTGCGCAGACCACGGAACTGACCCGACGCACAGCGGATGGGATCATACGAGGGAGTATGTGCCGCTTGTCATCTACGGAGAGCAGATCAAAGCAGGCGTAGACCTTGGAACACGGGGATCGTTTGCTGATATCGGCGCGACGGTAGCAGCGTTTTTAAATGTAGAAGCGACTGAGATCGGGGTTAGTTTTTTACCAGAGGTCAGCCTATGAATATGCTCGATATCATTTACAAGAAGAGAGACGGTGGAAAGCTTTCAAACGAAGAGATCCGTTTTTTCGTGCAATCGTATACAGACGGAGAAATCCCGGACTATCAGGCATCGGCGCTCTTGATGGCGATCTATTTTAACGGCCTCGATCGGGAAGAAACCTATCTGCTGACCACAGCCATGAAAAACTCAGGCGATGTCATCGATTTGTCCGAAATCGCAGGGATCAAAGTGGATAAACACAGCACCGGTGGTGTCGGCGATAAAACGACATTTATTGTAGCGCCTATCGCGGCGGCGTGCGGTGTCCCGATTGCGAAGATGAGTGGGCGCGGCCTTGGGTTTACGGGTGGAACTGTCGATAAGATGGAATCGATTCCGGGCTTTCGAACGAGCCTTGAAAAACCGGAGTTTATCAATCTGGTGAACAATGCAGGGCTTTCAGTTATCGGACAGACCGCGCATATCGCGCCGGCTGACAAGAAGATATACGCGCTTCGGGATGCTACGGCAACCGTTGAAAATGTAAGTCTCATCACATCAAGCATCATGAGCAAAAAGCTGGCGTCGGGCAGCGATGCGATCGTATTGGATGTCAAGTGCGGAAACGGCGCTTTTTTGGAAAGTTTTGAGCAAGCTGATGAACTTGGACAGCTCATGGTTGACATCGGAAACGATGACGGCAAGAAAACGATCGGCCTGATCACCGACATGAACCAGCCGCTCGGCAATGCCATCGGAAACAGCCTCGAGGTGATCGAAGCCATCGAAACGTTAAAAGGCAAAGGGCCGTTCGATATCACGGAACTTTCGCTTGTGCTTGCCGGAGCCATGATCTATGTCGGCGGCAAAGCGAGCAGCATGGAGGAAGGCCGGAAGATGGCGGAAGACGCGTTACAAAATGGTAGCGCGCTCGAAAAATTCAAAGCATTTTTATCCGGGCAAGGCGGTGATGTGCGGGTGATCGACGATTACAGTCTTTTTCCGCAGGCGGCGTTTGTAAAGCATGTGACAAGCGAAGAAACAGGCTATGTATCCGGAATTGAAACGAGGGTCGTGGGCTTTGCTTCCCAACATTCGGGCGCGGGCAGGGCAACAAAGGAAGATTCGATTGATATGGCGGCGGGCATTGATTTGCATAAAAAAGTCGGCGACGAAGTGGCACTCGGAGATGTGTTGGCAACGGTATACGGAAACGATCTTGCCAAAGTTGAACTCGCTGCGGTGGAATTAAAAAAAGCGTTTTATATCCATAAGGATCGGCCGCAGGCGATCGAACTGATCAAGAAAATAATTGTCTAACCTGTAATAAACCCTGCACCTGTACAATATCTTAGTAAGGCAAACGAGTATGTTGCAACATCGAAAGAGATTAAATGCAGGGAGGGTTTGTTTTGAAATTGATACGAAAAGCAAAGAAACGGCTGATTGTTTATAAAGCTTTATATAAATCAAAACTGAAAATAGGGGGCTGTTTATGCTTGGCATTTGCGATTGCGTTTGCCGGTTTCATGGGCGTAGACCAATTTGATCCGGAGCAGCGAACGGTCAGGATCGGTGCGAATGCGGATATGATCCCTGTCGTAACAACGGTCGTGCGGGCAGCTGAGGTGAACGCGCGGGCTTTGGAGCATGGTCTTGCGAGCGGGCTTGAAATTGATGCAAAAGCGGCGCTTCTGATGGATGCGGGCAGCGGAACGGTACTCTTTGAGAAAAACGCTGATGAACAACTTCCGCCGGCGTCGGTCACAAAGGTCATGACGATGCTTTTGGTGATGGAAGCCGTAGCCAGAGGGCAGGTGATGCTTGATGATATGGTCACGATCTCCGAACGCGCGGCGAGAATGGGCGGCAGCCAGATGTATATGGAACCGGGCGAGCAGCATACGCTTTCCGAACTGATGCTCGGCATCGCGATGGCGAGTGCGAACGATGCTTGTGTCGCCGTTGCCGAACATGTATCGGGAACAGTGGAGATTTTTGTCGAAAGAATGAATCAAAGAGCGGCTGAACTTGGCATGGAAAACACAAATTTTGTGAATACAAACGGACTTCCTGTAGCAAACCATTTCAGCAGCGCATATGATATAGCATTGATGTCAAGGGAACTTCTCAGGCATCCCATTTCCAAAGAATGGTTTACAACTTGGCAACATACCATCCATGTCGGCCTTCCGGGCAGAGAAACGGAGTTTGTCCTGACCAATACAAACAGGCTGATCAGGCAATACACAGGAGCAGACGGGATCAAGACGGGTTTTACGCAAGATGCGGGGTACTGTCTCTCCGGGTCGGCGACGAGGGGAGAAATGACGTTGATCGCAGTGGTCTTGGGCAGCCCGTCATCACAAATCCGGTTTGATGGAGCCATGACAATGCTCGATTATGGTTTTGCGACCTACGATACGGTCAAAATAGCGCAACAAGGCGAACCGCTTGGCAGCGTCCGGATCGAAAAAGGAAACCCGGATATCGTCAATGCCGTAGCGGATCAAGACCTATTTATTCTGGTCAAGAAAGGTGAACAAGACGGGATCACCACAGGCCTTGAACTGGCCTATAAGATGAGGGCACCACTGGAAAAAGGCCAAAAGCTTGGCGATATCATCATTTTTGAAAATGGACAGGAAATTGAAAGACATCCCTTGATAGCGGAGGAAAAGATAGAAAAAGCATCATTTAGCCAACTTTACATACGTATGATGAAAAATCTGATATAGATAGGAGGATACAGGTAAAGTGGAATACCTCATTGCATTTTCTTCTTTTTACAAAGCCATCTACGCACAGGAAAAACTACAGGAACGACAGATCAGAGTCACATTAAAAAAACTGCCTCCCGAACTCATAAAATCCTGTGGATACGCACTGTATCTGAGAACGGATTCCATACAAAGCGCGCTTTCCATATTGGATGCGGCCGGGGTCGTGTCGAAAGGCGTTTTTCTGATCGATACTTCTCAAGGAAGAACCAATTATAGAAGAATCGCATAAGTTGCATGACTGACACAATGCTTCCTGTTTTACACGTATGGGCTTTCCCTGTCACAGGGGGAAGCCTTTTTTACTTTTTCTCAAATTCTTTCTGTACAAAGTCCTGAATTTTTTCAAAGCTTTGCTTGCTGATGATGTGCTCAATGCGGCAAGCGTCTTCTGCCGCAGTTGTCTTATCGACACCCAAGGCAATGAGAAATCCGGAAAGAAGCGAATGCCGCTCATAGATTTCTTCCGCGACTTTCTGCCCGATTTCCGTCAGCGTGATGTAGCCGTCTGAATCCACGTTGATGTGTCCGCTTTCGCGCAGTTTTTTCATGGCAACGCTTACGCTCGGCCTTGTAAAGTCAAGTTCGTTTACAATGTCAACAGAGCGCACCGCTCCGATCCTGTTTCTTAAAATGAAAATGGTTTCCAGATAATTTTCCGCAGATTCTTGCAGATCCATTCATTGTCCCTCCTTTTACGTAGTGGGTGAGGTTGTTATAATACAAATTCAAGGACAACCAAGCTGACCGCCATAACAACCATTCCGGAGAATAGCCACTTCATGACCAGATGGTGTTTCCCATATTTCTGAGCTGCCGGTAGCAATTGATGGATTGCCACAAATACCATAATGCCGGCGACTGCCGCGAAAGCGATGCCGAATGTCGCGTCCAGATCATCAAACACATTTTCCAATAGAATCCATGCGATCAATGCACCGACAAGCTGTACAAGTCCTGTGCTTGCGGCAATCAGAAACGCTTTTAGTTTGCTTCCGGTTGCATAGTAAATGGGCGCTGCCGTCGCAATGCCCTCCGGCATATTGTGAATGATGATCGCGATTGCAATTGCGATGCCCATGATTGGATCATGCATGAATGCGATAAAGGTAATAAACCCCTCCGGAAAATTATGTATGGCAAGCGCTGTGGCAGACATAAGCCCTGTGCGCTTCAATTCCTTTTTCTCGCTGATGGAAAGCTGCGCGTCCCCTTTGGACTTGGGATCCAGAATGTCAACGATGCTGTCGTTGTGTGGAATGAATTTGTCAATGACGACCATCAGAAGAATCCCGGCAAAAAAAGCGACGGTTGCAATCAAAAGTCCCATCTCATCGCCATATCCATATTCCAAAGCCTCTTTCGCTTCCAAGAATATCTCTGCAAAGGCGACATAGAGCATGACCCCTGCGGAAAAGCTCAGGCAGACGGACAAAAACTTTGTGTTGGTCGTTTTGGAGAACAGTACGCCCAAACCTCCAATCCCGGTCGCCAGACCTGCGATTAAAATCAGCAAAAATGCAAATTGAACATCATTCATGAAAAATACCTCTATATTCTTTCGATTTGTTATCTTCGGTTAGTCAACACTAACTTACCACATGTTAGCATAGACTAACTACCATGTCAAGGGGGGGATTCAATATATTTTTTATTGTGCTTCAAAATCACGAAGCAATTTGTTTTGCATAAAATAAAGAATAAAATTTTAAACAAAAATATCAAATGCATTCAATGAAAAGGAGATACAATGGCTACGATTGTAATTGACCCGGGACATTACGCAGGTTATAACCCCGGAATATGTTATGGCTATAACGAAGGAACCACGATGCTTACACTCGCGAAATATCTGGGAGAAAGGCTTCAGGCCATGGGTGCCGATGTGACCTATACACGTACCACCAATGATCAAAACCCCACTTTGGCGCAGAGAGGCAGTGCCGTACCGGGCGCAGACCTATTTATTTCTTTACATAGCGATGCCTCGGACAATCCGAATATGCGGGGCGTCACGTCGTATTATTCGGTTCAACAGCCGGCTTCAGAGCCTTTTGCGGCGGAAATCGGCAGAGCTGCAGCCGGTGCCATGGGAAACAGCTTTAACGGTACATTTGCGCGCATGTCTGAAACCACGCCGGGCGTTGATTTTTATGGAGTCATTCGTACGGCGGTTGAGGCAGGTGTAAAAAACGCGTTTTTAATTGAGCATGGTTATCATACGAATTATGCGGATTGTCTGGTATTGTCCGATCCAGCTGCGCTGCGCCGCATCGCCGATGCCGAAGCGGAAGCGATCGCACGACATTTCGGATTAACAGGAGCTCCGCCTCAGATCGGGACTCCTGCTAAGCCCGGAACCATTTCCGGAGGATGCCATTTTTCATACACGGTTCAGCCTGGGGATACGCTGTTTGTCATCGGAGAACGGTTTGGCGTGCCATGGCGGGATATTGCAGGCGCAAGCGGTATACCGTCGCCCTACAACATAGAAGTCGGGCAGAGACTGACCATCCCTTGGCCGCAATACACGGTTCCACATACGGTGAGGGCAGGGGAAACGATTTATCTGATTGCGGAGCGGTACGGCGTTCCGTGGCAGAACATCGCAAACGCCAACGGGATTGCTGCCCCGTATCGGATTGAGCAAGGGCAGCGGCTTCTCATTGCACAAGGTTGCCAATATGATTACACGGTTCAATCCGGAGACACCATCTATTTGATCGCCCAAAAGTTTGGGGTTCCGTGGCAGCAGATCGCAAGTGCCAATGGGCTTAAGGCACCTTATCGGTTGATGCCGGGGCGGAAGATCGTTGTCCCGATCCCGCAAGTGTAATGGGCAGCATGGTCACGGAATAACAACATGGAGGATCCGGCGGATATTGCAGCCACTTTCAAACTATGATATATTATAAATCACTACAGTGGAGGCGGTTTGATTTATGTTTGTCATTTCAAATGAAGAAACAAAGGTACCGATTCGAGTTTGGTTGCCGGATGAAAGCCATCTGGATAAACTTTGCGCTGAGCAGGCGCTGAACCTTGCAAAGCTACCTTTTGTCTATAAATGGGTCAGCCTGATGCCGGATACGCATGCAGGGATGGGGATTCCGATCGGCGGTGTGATCGCGACGACGGACGTTGTCATTCCCAATGCGGTGGGCGTGGACATCGGATGCGGCATGGCGTTTGTCGGCACGGATATCAAGATAGACGACATTCGAAACATCGTCACGGGTAGCGGTTCGATCATTCACGGAATGGTGGGCGATATTTTGCGCAGCATTCCGGTTGGATTCAAGCACCATAAGCATGTTCAAAGTTGCCATGCGCTTGATGTTGCGTGGAAATCGATGGAAAAGTATGAGGCCAACGCTGAACTTTTGGGTCAACTGGAAGCGGGCTATTATCAAATCGGCACGCTCGGAGGGGGCAACCATTTTATCGAGCTTCAAGAAGATGACAGCGGTTTTCTTTGCATAATGATCCATTCCGGCAGTCGCAATTTCGGGAAGCAGGTATGCGATTATTTTCATAAAACCGCGCGTGAGCTCAACCGAAAAAGCGGTTCGAACATACCGGATGAGTGGCAATTGGCATTTTTGTCTGCGGACAGCCCGGCAGGGGAGCAATACATCAACTGGATGAACCTCGCGCTTGACTTTGCTGCGGAGAACCGCACGAAAATGATGTATGCGGTGCGTTCAATTGTCGAAAAATGGATCGGAAAGCATACGGATATAACGTTTCATTATACGGCAGAAATCAATTGTCACCACAACTATGCCGCATTGGAACACCATTATGGCAAAGATGTATGGGTCCACCGCAAAGGTGCCACACGGGCGAGAGCCGGAGAAATCGCTGTGATTCCGGGCGCGATGGGTTCATACAGCTATGTTGTGGAAGGACTTGGGGAAGAAACGAGTTTTTGTTCGTCTTCTCACGGTGCGGGGCGACGGTATTCTCGTAAAGGGGCGTTGAAAAACTTTTCGACAGAGGACGTCATGGCGGATTTGTATAAACAAGGTGTAGCGCTGGCCAAGCATCGCAAAAACGACGTTGCGGAAGAAAGCCGGTTTGCATATAAGGATATTGATGAAGTCATGGAAAATCAAAAAGATCTTGTCAAACCCATTCAAAAGCTCAAGACCATTGGTGTTGTCAAAGGATAGATTTTGTGTTTGCACCGCCAACGCAGGCGGCAATCGATGAGGGATGGTGAAGTGTATGCGATTTGAACAAATCCGAGACTATGGCCTGAGCATTGGCTATAGTCATGTTGGTGTGGCTCCGGTAGAAAGTTTGTCCGGTTTTGCGGACGAGATCATGTCTCGCGGTGACGAATATGATTTTTTCTTGAAAATGCTGACAAGATCCGTTCAAAAAAGGGTTCCTGAAGCCAAATCGATCATTGTTTTGGTTTGGGACTATTTTCAGCACGATTATCCTGAAGCACTTCAAGAAATCATCGGCAAATTGTACTTGTCCAGATGTTTCGTTGCACCGCCGGGATATGTCAGTCATGCAAGGCTGAAGCTGATGACCGATTTCTTAGCATCAAGCGGGATGTCACTCGATGCAGATCCATACTTTCTTCCGTCAAGGTGGGTGGGTGCAAAAGCCGGTATTGTCGATATTGGTAAAAATACGTTTGCCTATACAAATGACAGCGGTTCCTATATTTCACTCAATACCATCGTTGTTGATCAAGAATTCGAATATGGACATCAGGCAACAGCAACGAAATGTCCGCCCAATTGCAGTGTTTGCATAGACGCATGTCCGACAAAAGCGCTCTATGCGCCGTTTCGGCTTGACCCCCAAAAATGCATTGCATTCAACAACTTTATGACACAGGACAAAAATGGATTCGCGCCTTCTTTTATCCCGGACGAGCTTCGGGCATCGATCGGCTGCAAGATTCATGGCTGCGACATCTGTCAAGATGTCTGTCCGCGCAATCAAAAGAAATTAAAACAACCCAAGCCTCGCGACAACTATATCGAAGAAAAAGCACCGACGATCACATTGTCAAACATTCTCAATATGTCAGATGATTTTTATGATCAAACGATCAATGCAATCCTGTATAACTATAAAGTGGATAAGCGTTTCCTCATGAGAAACGCAGCCTTAGCGATGGGAAATTCGAAAGACGAGCGCTATATGGATGACCTTGTCGCAGCGATGGAACATCCCGATGCTTTAGTGCGAGAATATGCCGCTTGGGCTTTGGAACAAATAAAAGGCGGGTAAATCATCGTCAATGAAATGGTGGAGGAGTAGAGCACATTGATAGATTTGAAAAAATACGGAATAAGCGAGCGATTTGAACAGGAAGCCACGATGTACGAAGGTCTGTTTCTCGCTCGCGTTACGGAACAACACCGCGATTTATATAAAGTGGTTTGCGAAAGCGGCGAGCTTAACGCAAGCGTTTCCGGAAAGTTTGCTTACAATACAGACGACCAAACGAGTTTTCCTGCGGTTGGTGATTGGGTCATGATCGACCGCACGGACGGCGATTCGGGCAATGCGATTATTCACAATGTGCTGCGTCGCAAAAGCAGCTTGGCTCGGCAATCGGCCGGAGCAACCACAACAGGGCAGATGATCGCGGCAAACATTGATACGATCTTCATATGTATGTCGCTGAACACGGATTTCAATTTGCGGCGAATCGAGCGGTATTTGGCGATCGCATGGGACAGCATGGCAACGCCTGTTATCGTTCTGACGAAATCGGATTTGTGCGATGATTTGGAGCAGAAATTAAACGAAGTCAGAGCAGTAAGCATAGGCGTGGATGTTCTGGTTTGTTCTTCTGTGAGCGAGGACGGATATGATGCAGTCAGCGCCTACATTGAAGACGGCAAAACCATTGCATTTATCGGTTCGTCCGGCGTTGGAAAATCGACGCTGATCAATCGCCTCATCGGGCATGACTTGATGACAACAAAGACAATTCGTCAAGATGATGACAAGGGGCGGCACACCACAACACATCGGCAGCTTATTCCTTTGTCAAACGGCGGCATCGTCATTGATACGCCGGGTATGCGCGAACTTCAAATATATGGCGGCGATCTCTCAAAGACCTTTGAGGATATTGAAGAAATCGTTGCAGCGTGCAAATTCCGAAACTGCTCACATGAAAATGAACAGGGCTGTGCAATCAAAGAAGCCATCGAAAACGGCACATTATCCAAGAGCCGATTTGAAAGTTATCAGAAACTGCAACGCGAAATCACTTACGACGGCTTAAATTCCCGCCAGATTGAAAACGAAAAGCTATACAGTTGGTTTGGCAGCAAAAATGAAATGAAACAATTTAAGAGACACTTGAAAAAAAGATAGGAGAAAGAAAAATGAGCAATACATTTTCTAATCAGTTCGTCGCTGACGAAAAGAATCGTGCGCTGTTAAAAGACACAATGTGGGGTCCCAATGGCATACGGCAGGCCGAGGAATTGGCTTCACATTTCACGATCACAAAGGATATGCGAATCCTTGATTTGGGCTCAGGAATGGGCTTGTCGGCGTT
>WQWG01000004.1 GCA_009785435.1 Clostridiales bacterium | reverse complement strand
TGGATTTTGCTGACGTGAAGACGATCATGAGCGACAGAGGCATTGCGCATATGGGCGTTGGGCGCGGAAAAGGAGAAGACCGTGTTCAGCAGGCCGTTCAAGCGGCGATCGACAGTCCTCTCTTAGAGACAAGCATCAACGGAGCAAGAGCAATACTTCTGAACGTAATGGGCGGCTATGACCTTGGCATGCTTGAAGTCAATGAGGCAGCGGATAAGGTCCAGAGTGCGGCGGATAAAGATGTTATCCTGATTTTTGGAGCATCGATTAAGGAAGAGTTGCAGGATGAAATGATCGTGACCGTCATCGCTACGGGATTTGATGAGATCAGACCGAGCGATTATGTCGCTGCAGGTCTAACCAGTCGAGGGCCGTTGTCAAGCAATTCGACGAATGCGGATCCTTTCAATATGAATCCGGGAGAAAATGCCACCACGGAAGAGGGTGCTGAACCCAATTCAGACGTTGCAGAAGCTGACAGAGACAGCAGCAGTCTTGAGGGAGAACTCGACGCGCAAGGCGAACCTATTTTTAATATTCCTTCGTTTTTACAAAATAGAAAATAGAAGGCCTTCGTTCATAAAGGGACAAAACAAGAGCCGGTAAGACAAGCCGGCTTTTTTGAATAAATTGGTGAAGATGAAAGAAATCAATTCAAGCGCAAACAAACAGTATAAATTATGCACGCAATTGACGTCAAAGAAATATCGTGACAAGTATGGGCTTTACTTAATTGAGGGAGACAACTTGATCGCGGAAGCCGTTGCATGCAATGTAGAAATAACGGCAGTCTTTTTGTCGCATCAGTATGGGCATGCGAAAACGCTTGCGATTCCGGAGCCGTACATTTTAAGTGAAAAGCTTTTTAACAACATCGCGCAGACGGAAACGAGTCAAGGGATCATTGCCATCGTCAAAAAAAGAGAGGATACGCAAAGTGCGTTTTTCAGCCATTGCAAAGCAGGAAATATCCTTGTGCTCGACCGCTTGCAAGACCTCGGAAACATCGGAACGATGATCAGGACAGCGGACGCGGCCGGATACAAAGGGGTTATCGCCATAAAAGGGACGGGCGATATTTTTTCGCCAAAAGCCGTCAGGGCTGCGGCAGGTTCGCTTTTCAGAATGCCGATCCTGCTTTTTGATACAGCGGCAGAGGCGCTTGCGGCGCTGAAAGCCCAAGGGAAAAAGGTTATCGGCACATGTTTTGAAGCGAAAGCGGATTACTTCGATGTTGATTTGAAAAGCGATGTAGCGCTTTTGATCGGCAATGAGGGCGGCGGACTGAGCAAAGAACTGATGGCGGGCGCGGATGTGAACGTTAAAATTCCGATGGAACCTACAGTAGATTCACTGAATGCTGCAGTGGCAGCAGGAATACTCATGTATGAAAGTAAGAGATAGAAGAAAGGGTAAAACATGCAAAGCCAGTTAACCAAGATTTTACAAGAGGCAAAAGAGCAGCTGATCAAAGCTTCGTCTATGCCGGAGATAGAAGAAATACGGGTGAAAATGCTCGGCAAAAAAAGCCAGTTGACCGAAATTTTGAGGTCGATGGGAACGCTTGCGCCCGAAGAAAGAAAAGAGTTGGGGCAATCAGCGAACCATGTCAGGGCTGAGATCGAGAAAATGCTTGAAGAAAAATTTTCAGGCATGAAAGGAACGCTGAGAGAAGCTAAATTCAAACTGGAACGCGTCGATGTGACGGAACCCGGCGTACAAGAGGCGCTTGGCGCCAAACATCCGATCACGATCACGATCAACGAGATTTCGAAAGTATTCATGTCGATGGGGTACTCCGTTGCGGAGGGTCCCGAGATTGAAACGGTATTCAACAATTTTGACGCGTTGAACGCGCCGGCCAATCATCCGTCAAGGGATTATTCAGATACGTTTTATGTGACGGAGAGCACGCTTCTGAGAACGCATACTTCGCCTGTGCAGGCAAGGACGTTGCTGTCAGAAGAGCCGCCGATCAAGATCATTTCTCCGGGCAGGTGTTTCAGGCGCGACACGCCGGATGCGACGCATTCTCCGATGTTCCACCAAGTGGAGGGCATTCTCGTCGATGAGGGCGTTACAATGGCAGACTTAAAAGGGACGCTTGATTATTTCGCGAAGCAAATTTTTGCGCCCAACGTGAAAACGAAATTCAGGCCTCATTATTTCCCGTTTACAGAACCCAGCGCGGAAATGGATGTGTCCTGCTTCAAATGCGGAGGAACCGGATGCAGGGTATGCAAGGGAAGCGGATGGATCGAGATCCTTGGATGCGGTATGGTTCACCCGAATGTGCTTCAAGTGGGCGATATTGATGTTGAAAAATATACAGGTTTTGCGTTTGGCATGGGGGTCGAGCGGATCGCGATGCTCAAATATGGCGTTGACGATATCAGGCTGTTTTATGAAAACGATATGCGTTTCATCAACCAGTTTAAATAGGGAGGTTTAGGATGTTAGTTCCAATAGAATGGCTGAAAGATTATATTGATATTGATGTAGATATTCCCGAGTATTGTGAGAAGATGATCATGTCCGGCTCAAATGTTGAGGCGGCGCATTGCTTCGATGAAGAAATCGAAAACATCGTCGTCGGGAAAATCGTTAAAATTGAGAAACATCCGGATGCGGATAAGCTTTTGGTGTGTACCGTAAATGTCGGAGATGTGGAGCCTGTGCAGATCGTAACAGGGGCGACCAATGTTTTCGAAGGAGCGGTGATCCCGGTGGCTGCGCATGGCAGCAGGCTTCCGGGCCCCATGCACGGACAGCCCAAACAGGAGGGCGGCGTGAAAATCAAAAAGGGAAAGCTGCGTGGCGTTGAGTCTGCCGGTATGCTTTGCTCCGCTTCGGAATTGGGATTTGCAGATAAAGTCATACAGGCTGCTCACAGGGACGGCATATGGATTTTAAATGAGAATCATACATTGGGGCAAGACATTGTAGAGGCGCTTGGCTTGGCGCACAGCGTGGTTGATTTTGAAATCACGCCGAACAGGCCGGATTGCCTTTCGATCTTGGGCATGGCGCGGGAAACAGGAGCGGTATTTAAGAAAAAATTTAGATACCCGGAAACGGAGTGCGTGCATGAAGTGGAAAACGTTGACCAATATGTATCGGTTGACATCAAAAATACAGAGCTGTGCAAACGGTATGTTGCCAGAGTTGTGAAAGATGTTAAGGTAGAGGAGTCTCCGTGGTGGCTTCAGAAGCGATTGATGAAAGCCGGCATGAGGCCGATCAACAACATCGTTGACATCACGAATTTTGTCATGCTTGAATACGGACAGCCGATCCATGCGTTTGATATCCGACACGTTGCAGGACGTAAAATCGTTGTCGACACGGCTTCGGCAGGTGATCTTTTTACGACGCTTGATGGTACGGAGCGAAAGCTTGAAAGCGATATGCTGTTGATCAAGGATGCCGAAAAAGGCATTGCGCTTGCGGGCGTCATGGGAGGCCTCAATTCCGAGATCGCAGAGGACACGACGACCATTGTCATCGAATCGGCCAATTTTGATAAGGATAATATCCGAGCGACGAGCAAAAAGATTGGACTGAGAACCGAGGCATCCGCACGGTTTGAAAAAGGATTGGATTCAGGGCTATGCTTGACGGCAGCCGACAGGGTATGCAAGCTGATTGAGCTTCTTGGTGCCGGTACAGTCGTCAAAGGGGCGGTAGACGTTTACCCGTCGCCGACATCTGCCCATACGGTTGACGTACGGGTAGCCAGAATCAACAGCATTTTGGGCGTAGACCTTTCGGCAAGTGAAATGGCTGAACTGTTCGGACGGCTGGAGATGCAAGTGTCAGCGGCAGGTGATGTATTGAAAGTCACTCCGCCTACCGTTCGTCAAGATTTAAACAGGGAAATCGATTTTGTAGAAGAAGTCGCAAGACTTTACGGATATGATCAATTGCCTGTGACCATTCCAAAAGGCAGCAGCCGAGCAGGAAAGACAAGAGAAAGAATGCTGAAAGACCTGGCGAAAGACGTCATGTGCGGGCTGGGCGCAAATGAGATACAGACGTATTCATTTGTAAGTCCGAAAGGCGTTGCGAATATAAGGCTTGACGGAGATGCGCGGGAGAGCCGTTTTGTAGAAATCGTCAATCCTTTGGGTGAGGAAAATTCCGTCATGAGGACGGTTCTGACGCCGAATATGCTGGACGTATTGGGCAGGAACTTTTCAAGGAATATTCCAAAAGTCAGGGCGTTTGAAATCGGAAACACGTTTGGCCGAAACGTGGCGGAAGAGGCAGAGTTGCCGGAAGAGCAGGATGCCATGGCAATCGCTGCGTACGGGCAAGGCGAAAGCTTTTTTACAGTCAAGGGCATGGTGGTTGAGCTGCTTGCGAATCTTGGGATACACGAACCCGGCTTTGTTGCGGAATCTTCTTATGGTGCTTATCACCCCGGAAGATGTGCGAGAATTATGTTGGGCGAGACAGAACTTGGCATCATGGGCGAGGTACACCCCGATGTTGCGGAACAATACGGCATCGGAACCAAGGCGTATTGCTGCGAACTTACATTTGACACGGTCATGAAACATGCCAACTTGGAAAAAGCGTATAAACCGCTTCCAAAGTACCCATCCGTATCAAGGGATATCGCATTGCTTGTCGATGAAGACATCGCTGTCGAAGCGATCAGAACGATCATCACAGGAGAGGGCGGCAGCATCCTCGAAAGCGTGAAGCTGTTTGACGTCTATCGCGGCAAACAAGTTGCGGACGGGAAAAAGAGCGTTGCGTTCGCGTTGGCGTATCGGGCGTCCGATCGGACGCTGACCGATGAGGATGTGGCAAAAGTACATGATAAAATTTTAAAAGCACTTTCGAATCAGTTAAATGCAGTTCTGCGGGAGATGTAGGAGGCAGAGATGGAAAGTAATAAAGTAAAAGTTAAAATTTACGAGCAGGAATATGTGATTTCGGGCGAAAAAACGCCGGAACATATTATGAAAGTGGCCGCATATGTAGACGCAAAGATGCGTGAGATCCAAAAGGCCTTGAAATCAGGAACGATTTCGACGTTGGCCGTACTTTCCGCAGTCAATGTTGCGGATGAATATTTTAGCATGCTGGATCGCGTTTTGGAAATCAAAGAGGGAAAAGAGAAGCTTGAAAAGGACGTCGAACACTACATGCAAATGTGGGAAGACGCAAAGCGGAGCTTTTTACAGTACAAGGAAGATGTGCAAGCGGCTGCAAGCAAGCAAGAGACGCTCACGCATGCACTCAATGAAAAAGAACAGGAAGTAGCAGACTTAAAAACGATGCTGAGAGAAGCGGAGACGCTGGGAAAGAAAGAAGTCGAAACGGACATGCAAAACTTGCAAAATCGCATCAAAGAAATAGAAGGCAGTTATTTTGACTTGCAGATGGAAAATGTGCAGCTCAAAAGCGAAATCGACAGATTTAAAAAGGTAATGGTATAAAGGGAACGAATGAATCAAAAATCATACCGGGTTTTGGAATATGGCAAGATTATAGAACTCCTCGTAGAACAAGCGGCATCGGAGATGACGAAGAAAGTAGCAGCGGAACTTTTGCCGTTACTTTCGCGGCGTTTGGTACAGGATGCGCAAGCGGAAACCACGGAGGCAGTTTCTGTGATCGTCCGTAAAGGCGCGCCGCCGATCGGTGCTTTTTATGACATCGAGAATATACTTCATCTGGCTCACAAGGGAGGTACGCTGACGATGCGTGACCTCCTTCAAGTATTGTACAACTTGAACGTCGCATCCAACATCGTACGTTTTTTCAAGAGCGATTTGCCGGAACTTACGATCCTATCGGGCATCACGGATGTGATTTCAGTACAAAAAAGGCTTGCGGAGAACATCGATCAATGCATCTTATCCGAAGATGAAATGTCGGACAATGCAAGCCCTGAGTTACGAAGCATCAGGCGAAGCATCGGGCGGCAGAACGAAGCGATCCGGTCGAAGATGAACCAGATCATCAATTCATCCACGAATCAGGTCATGCTTCAGGATGCCATCGTAACAATGCGGCAAGGCAGGTATGTCATTCCCGTCAAACAGGAACATAAATTAAGATTTCCGGGCATCGTTCATGACCAGTCAGGCAGCGGCGCTACGCTTTTTATTGAGCCACAGGCGATCGTGAATTTGAACAACGAACTCAGAGAGCTGGAGCTGGCGGAGAAAATCGAAATCGCACGGATACTTGCTGAACTTTCGGCCAATGTCGCCGAACATCACCATGATTTGCTCAACAATCAAGCGTTGCTCGTGAAGCTGGACTTTGTATTTGCCAAAGGCAAACTGTCCGTCAAGCAAAACGCGAGTGAGCCTATCATCAATACAAATGGCCTGATACGCATGAAGCAAGCCAGACATCCGTTGATCGATGCTGAAAAAGTCGTTCCGGTGGACATTTCGGTCGGGGGTGCGTACAATACATTGATCATAACGGGGCCCAATACAGGTGGGAAGACCGTGACGCTGAAGACGGCCGGACTTCTTGCGATGATGGCGCAGGCGGGACTTCACGTTCCGGCAAATTCCGGCACGGAAATCGCCGTGTTTGAAAAGATATTTGCCGATATCGGTGATGAGCAGAGCATTGAGCAGAGCCTTAGTACGTTTTCATCCCATATGAACAACATCGTGGATATTGTCAAAAATACGGACGCGAATACACTTGTCTTGTTTGACGAACTGGGCGCGGGTACAGACCCGACGGAGGGCGCAGCGCTTGCGATCGCGATCCTTGAAAACGTTTCGTCAAAAGGCGCGCGGACGATTGCCACAACGCATTATACTGAGCTCAAAAAATATGCGATCTCAAAGCAAGGCGTCGAGAATGCGTCCATGGAGTTTAATGTAGAGACGTTAAGTCCGACGTATAAGCTTTCGATCGGCATCCCCGGAAAGTCGAATGCCTTTGAAATTTCACAGAAACTTGGATTGCCCGCAGAGATCATTGAGAAATCGAAAACGCTCATCGGCAGCGGAGAGATACAGTTTGAAGAGGTCATCAGCGCGCTCGAAGCGGATAAAAAATACGCGGAGGCCGAACGAGATGAAGCCATTATGCTGAATCTGGAGATCAAAAGGCAAAAAGAAGAACTGGATAAAAGACAGGCAAAGTTTGAAGAACAAAAAGAAAAGATGTTGCAAAAAGCAAGGGATGAAGCGAGAGACATCATCGAAGAAGCGAAGTTGGTTTCCGCTGAGGTTCAAAAGGAGCTGAAAGAACTCAATAAAATCGAGAGTCTTGGCGAGAGAACGAACCTCTTAAACGAGAACCGGAAAAAACTGAAAGATGCAGACGGCAAATACCGCAGCAAGATGAAGCCTGTTTCCAATACAAACCCGGCACATGCCAATGAAGTAAAGTTGGGCAGCAAAGTAAAAGTCGTCACGCTTGATCAAAACGGAGAAGTGTTGACACTGCCGGATGAAAAAGGCGATTTGATGGTTCGAATCGGTATGATCAAGGCGAATGTCAACATATCGGATTTGATGATGATCCATGATGGCGTCAGCAAAAAGAAGAAAGAGAAATACCCCAAATATGGAACATTATACAGACAGAAATCCCAAAGCGTATCCATTAGTTTGAACGTGCAAGGAGAAAATCTCGACAATGCGATGATGGATGTGGACAAATATTTGGATGATGCCTTTATGGCGGGTCTGGAGAAAGTGACGATCATTCATGGGCGCGGCGAGGGCATTTTGAGAGAGGGCCTTCACAACATGTTCAAAACCCATAAGCATGTGAAAAAGTTCTATCGAGGGTCTTACAATGAAGGAGGGGACGGTGTAACCATCGTCGAATTGAAGTAATATGATAAATGTTAGGCAGAAAATAGCAGAGACAATTATGGCGGCGCTCGATGGCGTTGCGTTTGATGAAATCTTGGAAATGGTCGAGGTGCCGACAGATCACCGCATGGGCGATTATGCTTTTCCGTGTTTCAAGCTCGCAAAAGCGATGCGCAAAGCACCCCCGGCCATCGCACAGGAAATCTGCGAAAAAATTCGGGACAATGAAATGTTTGCAAAGGTTGAAAACGTCAACGCGTATGTCAATTTATTTATGGCGCGGGAACCGTTTGTTCAAAATATAGTCGGCGAAGTCATTTCGCAGGGAGACAGTTTTGGCAGGAGCAGCGACGGCAACGGGAAAAAAGTCATCGTGGAATACTCTTCTCCAAACATCGCGAAACCGTTTCACATCGGGCATATCAGGAGTACGGTGATCGGGAACTCCATATACAAGCTATATGATTTCTTGGGTTATGACACCGTGCGTATCAATCATCTCGGCGATTACGGCACGCAGTTCGGAAAAATGATTTGCGCATACAGAAGATGGGGCAATGAAGCGGATGTCGTAAACGAGCCGATCAAGACGCTGCTTGGGTACTACGTCAAGTTTCATGAAGAGGCGGAAAAAGATCCGTCGCTTGAAGATGAGGCCAGAACGATTTTTACGAAGCTGGAGCGCGGGGAGCCTGATGAAGTCATGCTTTGGCAGTGGTTCAGAGATGAGAGCTTAAAGGAATTTGGCAGAGTGTATACAATGCTTGGAATCGATTTTGATTCTTATGCGGGTGAGAGCTTCTTTTCAGATAAAATGGCAAAGATTCTTGACACGATGGAAGAAAGTGGCCTGCTTCAAGAGTCTCAGGGCGCGCGCATCGTAGATTTATCGGAACATGACATGCCGGTCGCATTGATCACGAAGCAAGACGGGTCAACGCTCTATATCACGCGAGACATCGCTGCGGCGGTGTATCGAAAAGAACATTATGATTTTTACAAAAACCTCTATATCGTCGCTTCACAGCAGAACTTGCATTTTCAGCAGTGGATCAAGATCATTGAGCTGATGGGCTATGACTGGGCGAAAGATTGTGTCCACATTCCGTTTGGCCTTGTCAGTCTGGAGGACGGTACGATGTCCACGAGGCATGGCAGAGTCGTATTTTTAGAGGATGTCCTGACAAAGGCAGTCGAAAAAACAAAGGAAATCATCATTGAAAAAGGCGTCAACACCGACAACATCGACGAAACCGCAAACCAAGTGGGCATCGGTGCCGTCGTATTCCAGGAACTTTCAAGCAGCAGGATCAAGGACTATGTGTTTTCATGGGATAAAGTGTTAAACTTTGAGGGAGAAACCGGGCCGTATGTGCAGTATACGCATGCGCGGATCGCCAGTGTGATTCGCAACGCAGGCGCTGCCGCTTTTGAAAAAGCCCTTGACATAAACCAAGCGGGAATCCAATATATTGCAGGTGACAGCGCATATGAACTGGCGAAACTGATCTATCAATTCCCGACGATCATCGTTGATGCCGCTGAAAAATATGAACCGTCAATCCTGACAAGGCATATCGTCGATGTCGCGCAAGCGTTCAACCGCTTTTACCACGACGAGCATATTCTCGTCGAAAACGAGGAAGAGAAAGCGGCAAAATTGGCGTTGGCGTATGCGGCGAAGACCGTACTCAAAAATGGCCTTGGGTTGCTGGGGATGGCTGCACCGGAGAAAATGTAAGTGGCAGGTTATTTTCTCGCATCTTGGAAACAGCCATAGGAATAAAAATAAAGGAGTAAAGAAAAATGAGATATGAAGGCAATTTATTTAGGCCGCCAAGTGAGGCATATAGTTTAATCGTTCAGGTGACGATCGGGTGCGCGCACAATTACTGTACGTTTTGCACCGCGTTTAAAGAGAAAAAATTCAGGGTCAGGGATATGAAAGAGGTTTTGGAAGATTTCGATATGGCCAGACGATATTACAGGCATGTCGAAAAGATTTTCCTTGCCGACGGCAACGCGTTGATCCTTTCAAATGAAAAGCTTGTGCTGATATTGGATTATATCAAAAAATTGTTTCCCGAATGTGAAAGAGTCGCGATTTACGGTTCACCCCAAGATGTTATTCGAAAGACACCGGAAGAACTTGTGGAGCTTCGGGATAAGGGCATGAAAATGATCTATATCGGAGCGGAATCCGGAAGCGATAAAGTGTTGAAAGATGTACGCAAGGGCATGACAAGAGCCGAGATCATCACGGCCGTACAAAAGATTGAGGCAGCGGGCATACAGTCATCCGTAACGTTCATTTCGGGGCTTGGCGGAAAAAATGATTGGCGTGAGCATGCGATCGATACGGGAACGATGATCAGTGAGATGGAGCCATCTTATGTTGGCGTTTTGACGCTGATGGTCGACCCGAGGGCGGATATTTATGCCGATATCAAGTCGGGAAAATTTGAACTTCTTTCAGCGGAAGAAGTCGTCGCGGAGACAGCGTTGATGTTGGAAAATATCAATGTAAGCAAAACATGCGTTTTCAGAAGCAACCATCCGTCAAACTATGTTTCACTGAAGGGCGATTTGCCGAGAGACAAAGAGAAAATGTTAAACCAGCTTAGACATGCCATGAAAAATACAGGACTTTTGAAAGATGAAAGGTTTAGGGCGCTGTAAATGAGAGTGCTTCTGGCAAGTCTGAATTCGAAATATGTTCACTCAAACCTTGCGCTGAAGTACCTGTACGCCGCAGCGGCGAGCAGTCCTGCGTCGATTGAAATCAAAGAATTTACGATCAACAACAATGACAGCTATGTGTTCACGGAGATTTTGGCGGGCGCATATGATGTCATTTGTTTTTCATGTTACGTTTGGAACATCGAAGCGACGGCTTATCTTGCGGAAAATCTCAAAAAAGCCAATCCGGATGCCGTGATCGTCTTCGGCGGGCCGGAGACGAGTTATGACACAGTCCGATTCATGCAGCGAAACAAAGCGGTGGACTTTGTTGTCATCGGGGAGGGCGAGCAACCGTTTGCGCGTTTGCTGGATGCGCTTGCATCAGAGGATACGCGGTATGAAGCGATCGCGGGCCTTGCCTATCGAAGCGGCAATCACATCCTTGTCAATCCGGTGGCGGAGCCGCTTGCGTTTGAATCGGTGCTGTTTCCGTACCCGATGGTGGCGTGGGAACATGATCGAATCATGTATTACCAATCTTCAAGGGGCTGTCCGTTTCACTGCGCCTACTGTATGTCTTCATTAGAAAAAACGCTCAGGGCATTGCCAATTGAACGCGTATTTCAAGACATCGGGTATTTTCTGGGCAATCACGTGAAGCAAGTCAAATTCGTGGACAGGACATTCAATTGGGACAACGCAAGATGCAGGGAAATCTTGCAGTATATGATAGATAAGGACAACGGTGTCACCAATTTTCATTTTGAGATTTGCGGCGAGTTGATCGATGACGCGTTTGTTGATTTGATCAGTACCGCAAGAAAAGGCTTATTCCAATTTGAAATCGGGATTCAGTCCACAAACAAGCAGACGCTTGCTGCTGTGAACAGAAGCGTTGCGATCGAGAACGTATTACAGAACGCAGCAAAGGTTACGGCGCTGGACAACGTTTATATCCATATTGATCTGATCGCGGGGCTGCCGTTTGAGGACTACGATACATTCAAGCAGTCATTCAATGATGCGTACGGCCTTTCAGCCGATACATTGCAACTGGGATTTTTGAAGCTGTTGAAAGGCACGGAAATACGTGAAAAAGCGGCGGAGTATCGTTATACGTACAGGCGAAAAGCGCCGTATGAAATGATATCCAACATGTTTCTAAGTGCGCAAGATGTATGCAGGTTAAAACAGATCGAGGAAGTGTTGGATCTCTACCATAACCGAGACGGTTTCGCAAAAACGTTGCAGTATGCGACAAAAGCGCTTGCGCAAACGCCGTTTGACTTTTATGAGGAATTTTCGATTTTCTTTCACTTGAAAGGCTTTCAGCATCGGGCGCATAAGAAAGAAGATTTGTATCGGATATTGTATGCGTATGCCGTGTGGAAAACCAAAAAACTGGAGATTTCAAGCGAACCGATTTTGTCGATGCTCGTAGAGGATATGGGTGAATCGCTGAATCCGGATGCCATCAAAAAATTCGAACGAAAGGGTTGGGAGATCTGAAACCATTTGTAAATCAGTGTGATATTAAAATAAGGCAAGACAGAATCGGCCGGTATTTCAAAAGATACACCGAGTCGTTTGTATTTGATGAGCTTTCCGAAAGCTATTGGGAAAAAGCAGGTCAGGGGCTTGTTGATGTGATGAAAGGTGTGCCGGTTCCGCTTCGAAAAGAAGAGATGGGCGGCCAAGGACTTTCTATACTTCGATTGGCAGAGAATATGGGATGGATCATGGGGATCGATCCTCATTTTGCATATACGAAGCATTATGTCGATTTTCTGAACAAACTGTTCGGTGATGCAGCCGCTGAGGGGCTTTTGGGAAAAGGCACAAGTGCGGCGGACGCGGGGAAGCTTGATGAAGCTTGTATCTATTTTCGCGCGGCATTGTGCGTGGCACCGACGGATTTGCACGCAATGTACAGCTATGCGAAAGTCTGCCGGGATATGTATCTTGAAAGCAATGACGAAGAATACATCGGGCGATTCAAGGCAGAGGCGACGGAGTATTTTGAGCTTCTAACCGAGGTACATCCTGAATTTGTACAAGCCTATTATTACCTCGGCTATGCGTATCTGAATATGGGGCTGTATGTAAAGGCACAGCTTGCGTGGGAAAGCTTTATGGGCAAAAGTCAAATGCCGGACGACAGCGAAGAAATTCAGGAAAGACTGTGGCAGATCGCGGAACCCGTTGAGATCGAGCGCGGGTGCAACATGGTTCTTTCGGGCAGCTTTCATCGGGGGCTTGAGGTATTGGAACCGTTCATGGAGACGCAGTATAAGACGTGGTGGCCGCTGTCGTATTACCTTGGTGTATGTTATGCGAGGGTGGGACGACAACAAGAAGCGTTGGACAGTTTTAAAAATGTGCTGACGATGAACGCAAGCCATTTGGAAACGATGGAGGAGCTTGCGGATATCTATGCGGCGTATGATGATCGGGAGAATGAGGAGAAGTATCGGAGGAAAGTGGAGCTGGTGCGGGGGGCGGAGTAAAGGGATTCGAAATTTGTCGAATCCGTTTGTTTCAATAACGATAAAGAGTGAAGTCAAACAGAAAGGGAGAGAAAGATGAAGATAACCGTGCTGGTAGAGAACACCACAAAAGACGCAGCCCTACAATCAAAACATGGGCTTAGCATCTACATAGAAACTGCGAAACATAAAGTATTGTTTGACCTTGGACCGGATGATGCCGCCTTGAACAATGCTCAAAAATTGGGGATCGATTTATCAGAGGTAGACACGGTAGTCATATCGCATGGCCATAAAGATCACGGTGGCGCATTGTCCGGCTTTCTAAAAGTGAATGATAAGGCAAAAATCTATGTACAGAGACAGGCTTTTGAGCCGCATTACATCAAAAAGTGGTTTTTCAAAATCCCTTTGAGCCTAGACGAAAGTTTGGTAGATGAAGACCGCTTTGTTTTGATAGATGAAACCATGCGAATTGATGATGAACTGTTTTTGTTCTCCGATGTGAAAGAAAACTTTGATACCAAAAGCAACCGTGTACTATTAAAAAAGACATCAAGTGGCTATGTGCGAGATGACTTTGCCCATGAACAAAGCTTGATCGTGGCTGCGGAGGGTAAGGTTGCGTTATTTTCTGGCTGTTCGCACAAAGGGATCGCCAATATTTTGCGCACAGCAAAGAAGCACACTCCGACCATTGATGTCGTATTTGGCGGCTTCCATTTATACAATCCCGCGAACAAAACGGTCGAACCACCGGAGGTGATCGATCGATTGATCGATGCGTTATCTGTGCATGATACCGTGTTTTACACAGGCCATTGTACAGGGAATGAAGCTTTTGAACGCATGCGTGACCGTATGGGTGAGAAAATACAAGCCTTGTCTACCGGAATGGTGGTTGAGATATAGGGTTGTTAGACGATCGGGAATAGGCAAGGAAAGCAATTGGGGGATGATTGAGATGAGAGTTTTAGATACGATTGCGGATATCTACGCGGCGTATGATGATCGGGAGAATGAAGAGAAGTATCGGAGAAAAGTGGAGTTGGTTCGGGGGGCGTAGTTAATGGATATGCGTGAAAAGATAATAAAAATACGAGAAGCGATGAACAACAATCGGTTGGTTATTTTTGTGGGTTCAGGTGTATCGGCGAATTCTAATCTCCCTACATGGGATTCATTAATTAAAACGTTGGCTGAACAAATTGGATATGATAAATGCGATGCGTGCAGTTTGAAGAGCAATAATTGTCCAACTGTTGATTGCAGCTTGCGTTATAAGTTCAGTTCTGATGAATTTCTTAAAATTCCGCAATATGCCTATAACCAAAACGCGCAAGAATACTACAAACTAATAAATGACATCATCAATATTTCTGCTGAATCTAATATAATTCATGACCTAATCGTTGATATGAAACCAAATCATATTATTACAACGAATTATGACAAACTTCTTGAAACGTCTAACAGCATAAGCTCATCGCAATATGTTTGTATTTGTAACGACAAAGACTTGCTTACAAAAAAAGGCGAGCATTACATTATTAAAATGCACGGAGATATTGATGCGGTAGAAGATATTGTTTTACGTGAAGATGATTACTTGCATTACGAGAACAAACATATTCTTATTCAGACATTCATTAAAGCATTGCTCGTTGACCATACGTTTTTATTTGTAGGTTATTCGTTGGGCGATTATAATCTAAAATTAATTTTGAGTTGGATTGATTTTTTAAGTGAAAAGGAAAAGGTTGCAGCTGAAAGAACTGATAATTTTCTTTTATCATACAAAGACGGCGCAATAGAAGAATATGAAAAGCGATATTGGGAAAACAAAAAAATTCAAGTAATTAATGCTTACGAGCTTCCGTCTCAGGTATTAGAAGCCCACTCCAGAAGCGAACTAAATGAAACGGGAAGTGCAATTTATAGCTGTTTAAAATATATTGAAGATGAGGAAAATGATTATCTGGTGGGCTCATTAGCAGAGGTATTAATTGACAAGTACGCAATTTTTGATGGCTATAATTATATCGCATATAGTGATATTTCTAATGTTTATTACTGGGCAGCGAGTCACTATGATAGGCAATTGCATTTCTATAGGAAAGAAGATTTTGAAAAATTCAACTCTATTGCCAACAATGAAATCGTAGCCGATTATTTGAAAAAAGCGGGAATTTACTCCGCATATGCACTTGGTGAGATTGAAAATTTCGGTGATAAGGAAGTGCATTTAGTGGAATTCGAAAGCGATGATGACGATTTAGAATCTACTCTTTGCGGTTTATACCTAAAAAATTCATATGAGCAGATAATTGATCTGTTGAATGAGTGCGATGATAAAATTCTCAAAGCTTATTACAACCATGTAATTCGTCCAGATAGCGAGGCTACAGAACAATCGATGAATGAAATAAATAAAAACGATAATCTCGTGCAAGATGCTATTTTACTGTATAATAAATCTTTATATCCTCGTAAGCGTTCTCGTGCTGATAAACGACATAAGCTTCGAGAAGACACATTGCGATATATTGATATGGTTCCTCTTAAAAATAAAAAGGCCTTTGAATACATAAAAGAAATCATCAATAATGGAATTCACCGCAAAGATTTAATAAAGACTCAAGAGCAGCTGACCAAACATGAGGCACTATATAGAAACCCCTATTCAAGTTCATCTAACCCTCATGGACAGCTGTATGAAATACAAGTTGTTGCATATCAATATTATTTATTCTTTAAATCAAACTATATTTATTTAGACCACTATTCTTACCCAAAGACTATGTTTTGGCCGTATGTGCAATCTATGTTGATCACCTATTGCTATCGCAAGGAAGTTTCTGAAACATATGCGTTTTTTGAAAAACTTGAATCGTATAAATTCAACGCCATTGATCTTGATATGCTTGTGAAATTTAGCGATTATGATAGACTTAATAAATATATAATGGATAATAACATTAAGGGCTTCATTTTTGATAGCAACCTAAATATAAATGAAAATTTTAAGGAGCTTTGCGCTTCATTGGTATATTGTTCTGAAAATGGTAAATTACATCAAGTGGAAAAATTTAAAAACTTTTCATTGATTATTCGTTTTACAAATACAGATTTTATTGATAAAAATCAAATCATTGAAGCGTTGTTGATTTTGGCAACATGCTCGGCATTTAAAAAAATGATGGAGCACTTGTCTTTTAATATGTTTGATGAATACTACAGCCTATTGCGATTGGTTTATGACAATAAGAATGAACATTGTGCTATGATTGCGACAAAAATAATTGATTCTCTTGATTGGAAAGAAGTCAACGCCCAAAATCAACATTCATTAAGCCGTTTGTTTAAACATTTTGAGCCAAATGATAGTGATGATGAAGATATTTTACAAAAAACAATCTTATGCAATTTGGAAAAATACGAAACGTCAGTACCAATTGCACGTATTGGCATTACAACGTGGCCTATCGCTAATGCAAAAACAAAAAACATAATAAAAGATTGGATTAGCAGCAATCTTGATATACTTGGCTATGGAATCGTATTTCGATGCTTGATACAAGGAATAATTAGTTATACGCCTGAATGTCTACAACCTTTTGTCAATACTATTGACGAAACAATAAAACAAAATACGGGTGCAATGCGCATTCTGCCTGATTACTTAACAGATGCCATTGATAAATGCATCATTCTATACTTGGCTGGATATTTTCCATCAATTGAATTTTTGCGGACATATGTACAATACTCAGAATATTTGCAGTTTATTTTTGACTCGGATGGCTTTGATTATTCGAAAGTGAATATAAACCATCATATGTGGGTAAATATTATGCTCAATCAAAAGTTTAGAGACATCTTACTCGACAACTGCAAAAATAAACTGAAAGAGGATATATCGCAACTAATTGAAAATGGAACAGCAAGTAAAAATCTAAGCAAAATCTATTATCGTTTTATTTGTCCGGAAGATTAGATTTGATGAACTCGCAGAATGCTGATTGAAGAATTCCTTAAGGAGAGTCCGGTAAAAGATGCATTAGATATTCAGGTTAACGGCGGACGAGGGGGGCTTCGCATTAGATGTATAAAATTGCAAATAATTACAAAAATGCTATCATTTTTCTTTTTCCTCTGCTATAATAGATTTCATGAGGAAGAAAAAAGGCAAACAACTAAATCCCGGACAAGTTATCATCCCTGTCGGTCATCCTAAT
>WQWG01000003.1 GCA_009785435.1 Clostridiales bacterium | reverse complement strand
GGCAGAGAATTTAAACCTGAAGACGTTTGCTATGAACATATGGAAGAAGAGGAAGAGGCTCGTATCGTTTGGGTGTTTCCGACAGCGGGAGCGAGATACCATGAAGAGTGGTGCGGGTACATCAACGTTGCGGCCAGGCAGGGCATTTTAGGTCCGGATATCATCAGAAACTTTAATCCATGCACACTTTGTCGAGCAAGTGAGTTGCCTCACGGAAGCGTCATTTATTATTTTACGGGCAGTGGCGCGGTTTTCCACAGAGGGTCATGCTTTATCGTGGATAGATATGTCATATCGATGGATGAGAGAGATGCTTTGAGAAAAGGATATACGCCATGCAGCAGGTGCATATGATGACGGTTATTGCCCGGCATCTTGGAACCACAAAGGGGGGAGTATATGGAACAAGGGAAAAATATTTTTACAGTTGAATATGAATGTGGGAGGATAAAAGAGTTTGAGAAAAAAATTTTGGCAAAGGGCGTATGCAAAGCATTTTTACCGATGAGCTTTGTTTATTTCGGCGATACGGAGCGGGCAAATTACGATTGCAGCGGATATCAGCCGCTTGCGAATTGTGAATTTAGAAATAGCAAAGAAATGGTCGATTTACTTGAAAAATGTGTTTTTGCTTTGATCGATTCGTGTGGGCATTTGATCAATCCCAAAAAAATTGAATTAAACGCAGGAACTGTTTTTTACTCGGGCAGTAGAAAAGAAGTCAGGTTTGCTTATGTTCCGAAAGCGATTCCGGCAGAAAAAACATCCAATGTTTTTGCAGAACTTCTGAAGCATATTGAGAAGAGCGCGAGAAGCAAAGAAATGCAAGATTACGCAAAGGTGATCGCATCCTATATTGAATACAGCAACGGAAGCTTTTTTGATGTCATTCACTATTTGGGAGAATTGAAGCAGGAAATTCACGCCTGCGGATAAAGACAATGACAGCTGAAATTTGAAAAACAACAGGAAACAAGCCGGGTGCATGACCCGGCTTGTAAATTTGTTTGGTAGTAGATTGCTTATCTAGGGCCTCTTCTTGACATCTTTTTTTTGTCGCGGCACTCTTTGCATCTTTTTGGTTCGTTATCGAAACCTTTTTCTTTATAAAATTCCTGTTCACCTGCGGTAAATACGAATTCTTCGTTACAATCCTGACACACCAATACTCTGTCTTCCATCTTTTTCCTCCATTTAGAAAATGTTAAATAAATACAAATATTTAAAACCGTTTCTGGGCGATTCTCTAAATAGAGATTTCAGATAGAAGATTTCCATATAGGGGCATCGAACCATTTTCGCTTTTTTTAAATATTTGTCTATCATTATACAAGGTATGTTATGGAATGTCTACATGTTTTTAAAAATAATGGGTATTAAGTTTGTTTTTACTTACTTTGCATAATATGGTTGCCTGGCTAATATAAATAGACAAGTACGATAACAAAGAAAAGAGGGGGATAAGATGAGCGTTTCGGGCAGAAATTCCAAAAGAAACATGCGGCCAAAAACGAGGGTGAATTTTTCAGCGATATTTGTTATAATCATAATATCCATATTGGCAGGATACCTTACGACGACATTGATCGTATATCCTTTGATTGGAGAGCGGGATGCACCCATGCGAACCCGATTCTATGAATTCATCAACAGAAGTGATGGACAAACAGAAGATGGCGAGTTTTCCGAGCCTGCTGAACCTCAAGGTTCCCAAGGTGGTATACAAATCGTAGAGGACGGCTTGCATATACAAAGTGATGATGAAACAGAAGATGCGGGTGATACACAAACGACGGACACAGAAGTTTCTGACGTTGTTGCTGAGGTTTCAGAGCCTGCTTTGGAAAGTGGATACAGCATTCAGTTCGGAAGTTTCTCAACGAGGGCAGCAGCCGAAAGTCTCGTTGCAGATTTAAATGTAAACGGTATTGAAGCGGAAATCGTAGAAAGAGATCATCGATACAAAGTAATCGGCACATTGTTTTCAACAAGGGAAGAAGCAGTTTCGGCCATGGGGCTGATCAATAGGGAAATGTACAGTGATGTATTTATTACAGAAAGATAGAGGAAACGATGATACCATTATCGACGAAAATGCGGCCGGACATATTGGATGATTTTGTAGGACAAGAACATTTTATGTATCAAGGTTCTTTGCTGTATAACGCGATAAAAAACAAGACGTTTGATTCGGCGATTTTCTTTGGGCCGTCAGGCACGGGCAAAACGACGCTTGCGCGGATCATCGCGCGTGAAATGGATGCGGGCTTTTATGAATTAAATGCTTCGGTTTCAGGGATCAAAGAACTCAAAGACATCATAGACAATGCAAAAACTACATTTTTCGGACTTCAAAAACAGACAAGTTATGTGTATGTCGATGAGTTTCACAGATGGAATAAGCTTCAGCAAGACTCGCTTCTGAAAGCCTTGGAAGAGGGCGCGATCAAGTTCATCGGAAGTACGACTGAAAACCCGTATTTTGCAGTAAACAATGCTGTTTTGAGCAGGGTTAGAAGCATATACGAATTCAAACGGCTCAACAAGGATGAAATCCTAAAAGTGATCATGAACGCACTAAACGATACGGAGAGAGGTTTTGGCGGACTTAAGCTTTCATATGAAGACAGGGCGCTTGAAATCCTTGCGGATATGAGCGGCGGAGACGCGAGGATCGCGCTTGACACGTTGGGGTTTATCATCGATAATTTGGATGAAAGCAAAAAGATCGATAACCAAATCATTGCGGAAGCAATGCAGAGACAGACGACGTTTTACGATCGAAGCGAGGATAAATACAATCTTCTTTCGGCGCTTCAAAAATCGATCAGAGGCAGTGATCCTGACGCAGCGCATCATTACCTTGCAAGGCTCATCGATGGCGGAGCAGATATCTTGATGATTGGGAGACGGCTTATGGTTACGGCCAGCGAAGACATCGGAATGGCGTATCCAAGCGCGATCAGCATCGTGACATCCTGTGTACAGGCGGCACAGATGATCGGGTTTCCTGAAGCAAGGATACCGCTTGCTCAGGCTGTGACCTTGCTTGCGTCTTGCCCCAAATCAAATGCTGCGATGTTGGCGTTGGAGCATGCGTTATCCGATTTAAGGAGCAAGAATATCGATGATGTTCCGGATCATTTGAAAGATTCCAGTTATCATGCGGCAAAAGACAGGGGACATGGCATTGGATACAAATTTCCGCATGCGTACGGAGGATATGTAAAACAACAATATTTGCCGAATAACTTACACAAACAAGGTGTAAAGTATTATAAACCGACTGATAACGGAAGCGAGACTTCCTTTAAAAAATATCTTGAAAGCTTAGAGCAGAAACAATGAAAGAAATCATAATCGCTGAACATTCCGGTTTTTGTTTTGGCGTAAAACAAGCGATTGAAAAAGCGGAAAAAGCAATAGACGAGCATGACGATATCTATTCGTGCGGGCCGCTGATCCATAATCAGTATGTGACGGACGAATTGGTGGAAAAAGGCCTTAAAATGGTTCATTCCATAGACGAATTGCCGGACGAGGTCTGTTTGGTTGTGAGATCTCATGGAGAATCAAAAGATTTTTTCGACGCGGTAAAGAAAAAAAACATTAAAATCATAAACGCGACTTGCCCATACGTAACGAAAATACATAGGATTGTAAGGAGCGCTGTGCAGGACGGATATGACATTGTCGTGATTGGAGACAAAACCCATCCGGAGGTTCAGGGTATAAATGGATGGTGCGACAATTCGGCAATCATCATCAACTCCGAAGAAGAGGCAAGAAAGATAGCAGGAAAAAATATTTTAGCAGTTGCCCAAACGACGATCATCGAAAGTTTTTTTATCGATATCATTGATATTTTAAAAGAAAAAAATGAAGTAAAAATTGAGAATACAATTTGCAGCGCCACAAAGAAGCGACAAGATAGTTGCAAAATGACAGCAAAAAAGTGCGATATCATGTTGATCATAGGCAGTGCAAAAAGCTCAAATTCAATTAAGTTGTACAATATTTCGAAAAAATATTGTGAAAATACCTACTTTATAGAGAATGTGAAAAATTTACCATTGAAAAAGGTTGAAAAATGTAATAAAATAGGGCTTGCGGCAGGTGCATCGACACCTGAACGTGTAATTAAGGAGGTTATTGCCGGCATGAGTGAATTTATCACTAACGAAAATCATGAAACAAATTCAATGCAAGACTTAATGGATGAGATTGAAAAATCATTAAGATTGCCTCGCGGAGGGGAAATCGTCACAGGGACGGTCCTCCAGGTGACAGACAGGGAAGTCGTAGTGAACCTTGGCTGTAAAAAAGATGGGATCATTCCACGGGATGAAGTAATTGTGGAAGGAGAACAGGGCCTTAATGATTTATTTAAAGAAGGCGACGAAGTTAGAGCCAAAGTCTTAAAGACTGATGACGGTGATGGAAACATTCTGCTTTCAAAGAAAAAGTTGGAAGTTAACGGGCATTGGGAAGAAATCAATGCTGCTTACGAAAATAAATCAATCATCGAAGTAAAAGTGACGAAACTGGTCAAAGGCGGAGTAATCGCTTCTTATAAAGAAGTTTCCGGATATATCCCGCTTTCTCAGTTGTCTGACAGATTCGTTGAAAATGCTGAGGCAGCAGAATATATAGGCAAAGTATTGCCTGTAAGGGTTACAAGGATTGACCAAAGAAAAGGCAAAGTCGTATTCTCCCACAGAAATTATCTGATGGAAGAAAGACAAAAGAAAATTGAAGACGTTTGGAATTCATTAAATGTTGATGATATCGTCGAAGGAACGGTGATGCGTTTTACGGATTACGGCGCTTTTGTTGATGTCGGAGGATTGGACGGGCTTCTTCATATTTCAGAGATTTCATGGGGTAAATTGAAACATCCTAAGGAAGTTCTTGAAATCGGCCAAAAAATAAAAGTGAAAGTATTGTCGATGAATTCGGAAAAAGGCAAGATTTCATTGGGATTGAAACAGACAAGCCCGGAACCGTGGATGATCATAGACGAAAAATTCCAGGTGGGGCAAGTCGTAAAAGGCAAAGTCGTACAGATCAAAGAATACGGAGCGTTTGTTGAATTAGAGCCGGGTCTTGATGGCTTGGTGCATATTTCAGAAGTTGCGCACAGCAGAGTTTCTAATCTTGCGAACGAGCTTAGCATAGGGCAGGAAGTTTTCGCGAAAATACTTGAAATCAATAAAGAAAAGAAAAGAATCAGCCTGAGCATAAAAGAAACATTAGAACCGCCGGTTTTCACGGATTCGGAAGAAGAGGAAGCTGTCTTTGAAGAAGTTTTGGTAGAGGAAGTCGAAGCGATGCCGGAAGATGTCGTGGTAGAGGAAACCGAGGTTGTCTTTGAAGATGCTGCAGCAGAAGAAGTCGAAGCTGCGGAAGCGGAAGAAGAAGAATAAAAATTTGAACGATTTTCATCAATAATCGTTATTGAAAGGCAGGGTAATACCCTGCCTTTTCTTGAAATGATTTGATTCTAACCTGCGGGCATGCTAAAATGGTTATATACACAATTTTTCCATGACAAAAAGGAGCGTGTTTTGTTTTGTTATATAGTATCGTGATTCTAATCGTATTAATCTTGGTCGGTGGTATTTTTGCGTCTGCGGAAATCGCCCTTAGTTCATCCAACCGAAACAGAGTTAAAATGCGGGAGGAAAAAGGAGAAAAGGGCGCGGCGCGGCTTTTGGCCACCATCGATGAGCCCAATACTTTCTTTGCAACAACGCAACTCTATTACACGTTTATCAGCTTTTTTATGGGCGCTTTCGCGGCCAGTTCTTTTACGGCTCCTCTTGCAGCGTGGGTGTTGCGGATGGGGTTGCCTCTTTCGGAAAACGCGGTGGAACCTGTGATCTTTGTATTGATTACCGCCGTCTTAACGTACGTAGCGCTTGTTTTTGGCGAGCTGGTGCCTAAGCGCCTTGCCATGCAATATGCCATTCCATATGCCATGAAGATTCTTCCGGTTTTAAATGTGCTTACGATTTTAGCGTTGCCATTTGTAAAACTGCTGTCCGTTTCCGCCAAGTTGATTTTAAAATTGATGGGCATCAAGGATGGCAACCCCGGAGACGACATTACAAAAGACGAACTTCGTATGATCGTCGAATCCGGCGGCGAGCAAGGTCTCATCGCCGAAAGCGGACAGGACATGATCGGAAACATTTTCGAATTTGACAAATTAACGGCCGGGGACATTTGCATACATCGCCTGGATGTGGTCGCTGTACCCATCGATGCGGATTTTCAAGCCGTGATGGACGTATTGTCGAGAGAAAACTATTCAAGGGTTCCGGTCTATGAGCAGAGTCTGGACAACATTCGTGGCGTTCTCCATGTCAAAGACATGTTGCATTACATGTTGGCCAGCCAGGACTTCTCCGAATTTGATATTAAAACGCTGCTGCGAGAAGCCTATTTTGTTCCGAACTCCAAAAAAACAGACGAACTGTTTCAGGAAATGCGAGCAAATCATGCCTATATGGCCGTCGTCATCGATGAATATGGCGGAACAATGGGTATTATCACAATGCAAGATCTTGTCGAGACCATTGTGGGGCATATCAAAGATGAGTATGACGTGGACGAGCCACAAGACATCGTGTCCATCAACGCACGTGAGTTTCGGGTACAAGGCATGACGGATTTGGAAACGGTTCAAGATTACTTTGACGTAGAACTTCCGATTGAAGAATACGATACATTGAGTGGTTTTTTGGTTGGACAGTTGGGTTATATCCCGTCAGAAGATGAAAAGCCGGAAGTGGTGTTTAACGACTTGACATTCAAAGTTGACAGCATCAAGAACAACCGCATCGTCACGGTCACAGTGAAGAAAAACGAACCATCGTCTATTCCTGTGACATAACAATAAGCAATTTACCTTTTTTTACTTCTATGATCGCTTCATTCTCGGTAAATTGATTGCTAAGTCCAAGCGGATACGTATTTTGTAGTTCTGCGTCCACAAGAGGGTAATATAGCCCTGCTGTACGAATACCGCTGCATGTATCCGAAAGAGAAAACAGCGAGACTGTAAAACCGTCTTTCTTTGGTAGCGTGATTATTGAATTTTCGATGACTGTGATGAGGTTTTTTTCATCAACCATCGTAATTCGTTTCGCGGCATTTGAAAAATGGGCCAACGTCTGGATATTTGATATCGTATGATCAAGTCTTCCGCCTATCCCGCCTGCAATTATGATTTCTTCAAACCCCAAGCTTATTGCGTGCTGCACGCATAAAAATGTATCGGATACATCTTTTTCTTTTGGGAAACAGATAAAATCCGTATCGTTCGAATTGTTTTTCGGGTCAATTGTTGTGGAAACTTGCATGCCGCCTGAGTCGGAGTCACCGATCACAAGGTCAGGTACGATGTTGAATGAGACAGCAATTTCATATCCGCCGTCGGCACATATCATAAAGTCTGACTTTTGAGGTGAAATGATTTCGGGAAGAACGCCCTCGATGTAGGCTGTTATGATGTAGCATTTTTTCATTTTTGTCTCCTAAAACACTTGAAATCTTAAAATTTCACGGATATACTATATGAGCGGCACAATGGGTTGCCGTAGGATGAATGATTAAATGGAGTACGAACAATGACAAAAGAAAAAATTCAAGAAATTCTTGAAACAAAAGTCAATCCGATTTTATCGCAGCACTTTGGCGGAGCTCAACTGGTCAGCTTTGAGAATAGTATCGCAAGAGTAAGAATGACAGGAGCCTGCGCCTCATGTCCATCGGCGCAAATGACAATACAAAATATCGTAAAAGAGATCATTATGGACAATTGTGAAGGTGTCAGCGATGTTGTTTTAGACTCATCTGTAGGAAACTGTGATGAGATCAAAAGCGGAGGTTGATGGCGATGCCGTCGACCTCCGTCTCTTATACTTCGTATATAAAGTTATCGATTAGGCGTACTTTGCCGATGAAGATGGCGGCTTGCCCTAAGACGGAACCTTGCAGGGTTTCAATTTTTTGGACTGTGTTCCCGTCGACGATTTCCACGTAGTCTATCTTTGCCAAAGGTTCGGTCTGGAGTATTGATTTCATCGCAGCAACCACTTTTTCGATATTTCGTTCGCCTGACTCAATTAAGTTTTTGCCCTCGAAGATGGCTTTGCTTAAAATGGTTGCAGCTTTTCTTTCTTCCGGGTTCAAATGCGTGTTTCTGGAGCTTTTTGCAAGCCCGTCCGATTCGCGCACAGTAGGGCATCCCACGATTTCCAAATCCATATTCAAATCTTTGACCATTTTTTTGATGACGAGAAGTTGTTGTGCATCCTTTTGGCCGAAATATGCAAAATCCGGCGCTACGATATTGAACAGCTTATTCACCACGGTGCAAACACCACGAAAATGGTTGTGCCGGCTTTTTCCGCACAATTCTTCTGTAAGTACGCTCATATCGACAAATGTACAAAACCCTTTTTCATACACTTCATCCACGCCCGGGCTAAAAATCAAGTCGACACCTGCTTTGTCACAGAGTTCCATATCTGCAAGCGGATTGATCGGATAATTTTTGAGATCATCCGGATTATCAAATTGCATTGGGTTTACAAAAATACTGACGACCGTTTTATCGTTTTCCTGTATTGATTTTTCCATCAGGCTTTGGTGGCCCTCATGCAGATACCCCATCGTCGGAACAAAACCGATGCTGTACCCGTCTTTCTTCCATGATTTGATCTGTTCTCTTGTGTGTTGTATCGTTCGTGTCATTTTCATCTTACCACCATCATTTCTTAAATCTCAGTATTCTTTATTTGCCAATTGCATGTTTAATTGCAGCAATGATCGATTCGACGTCGGCCAGTGCGCCTTTGCCTAAATCACCACATGCAAGCAGGGATTCTTTTGGTTCTACAAATTGATAGCCGTAACGCTTCAGTTTCGTTATGTTATCCTGCGTGATTGGGTTTTCATACATTGCGGTATTCATCGCCGGACAAATGATCATCGGTTTATTTTTGACTGCCATCATCACGGTTGAAAGCATATCGTCAGCAATTCCTGAAGCGATCTTGCCAATGATGTTCGCAGTAGCAGGGGCAATGACACAACAGTCGGCTTTCTGCGCAAGAGAAATATGCCGGATGTCATGATATGCGACTTCCTCAAATAGATCGGTATAGACGTTGTTTTTTGTCAGAGACTGAAAGGTGAGGGGCGTGATAAACCTCGTTGCCGCATCCGTCATGATGACATGGACGTTTATGTCGCTTTTGACGAGAATGTTTGCGATTTCAGCGGCCTTATAGGCGGCGATGCTGCCGGTGACACCTAACACGACTTCTTTAACCAGTTTGCTCATGTACAATACCTCATAAAATGTTGCTTTGCGAACATTTTAGCACAACAATGCCCAATGTTCAATTGCCAATTTTCATCGTGAACGTTCGCTGATCGTCGCCGATACGATCGCTGCGGCGATATCGGACTTGCTCATGTATTGAGTGATGTTTTTATCTTTGTCGATGAGATATCCGATATGGTTTTCACTTGTAATCTCTTTTAAATCGTTTGCGAGTACGAAACTGCATTCATTTTTGGTCAAAACGTCAAAGCCTCTGTCAATAAGTGTTTCAAGTTCCACATTGTCCAGAAGCTTAAAACCGACGAGCGTTGAACCCGGAGATAATTCTTTGAAAAGAGAAATAACCTTAGGTGTGCGCTCCATCAGTAGTACCATATCGTCTACATTGGAACTGATTTTGCCCTCCTTGCTGATGGTGGATTCGGATTTTCCGGTCAGCGCCGAAACGGTCGTAACCGACTTGACTCGATAGTCACTGACCGCCATGCTGTGGATGATGATATCGATGCTCGCGCGGGCAAGCACGTCTTTGACAGCGTTCTCCAAATCCGAAACACTGTTCGCATAGATCACTTCGCATTGATCGGATTCAGGCGTGACGGAGTTTTTTGCGCAAATGTAATAAATCTTTTCAATCGTGGAATCCGCCGAAAAAGCGTTTGCGATCACACTTCCGAGCCTGCCGGTGGACATATTCGATATGCTTCTGACATTGTCTATCCGTTCGGTTGTTCCGCCGGATGTAATCAGTACGTTCATAACAATGGTTATCCTTTTTTTACAATGATTATACTTCAAAACTGTACAAGTGGCAAGAACCGAACTCATCCAACTTGCTTTTCAAACTCGTCAACAAGACTTTTAAATGTTTTCATCGCAAGCTCGACAGGCTCAGGTGTACTCATGTCAACGCCCGCGATTTTCAACAGTTCGATCGGGTGATTTGATTCGCCCGATTTGAGGAACTCGATATAAGCGGCTTGCGCTTTTTCGCCCTCCGAAAGAATCTTGTTTGAAATGGCCGCAGCGGCTGAAAATCCGGTCGCGTATTTATAGACATAAAACGCGTTATAAAAATGGGGGATACGCGCCCATTCATATCGTATATCATCGCAGGTAACGACACTTTCACCGAAATACTTTTGATTCAGTTTGCCGTATTCATCGCATAGCCACTCGGCTGTCAGCGCTTCACCGTCTTGCGAGGCCTGGTGTGTGATCTTTTCAAACTCGGCAAACATGGTTTGACGGAAAAGGGTGCTGCGAAACTCTTCAATATGCATATTGAGCAGATATTTTTTCATCGTGGCATCCGTTTCATTGTCCGACAGATGTTTGACCAAAAGCAGCTCGTTTACAGTAGACGCGACTTCCGCCGTAAAGATAGAATGACCACCGTAAATGTAAGGTTGGGTTTCACGAGAGTATTTCGAATGCATAGAATGGCCCACTTCATGCGCAAGGGTAAACACGTCTTTGAGTTTGGACGTGTAGTTCATAAGGATATACGGCATGCTGTTGTAGGCGCCGAAACTGTAAGCGCCGCTTGTTTTTCCCTCGTTTTCGTAAACGTCGACCCAACCCTCCGAAAGGCCTGCTTTCATTTTGGATATATATTCGCTTCCGAGCGGTTTCAGTCCTGCTTCCATCATCTCGATCGCAGTTTCATAGGCGATGTTTGTTTTGGGAAGCTCTATGAGCGGAACATAGACGTCATACATCTGAAGTTCGTCTAATTTCAACACTTTTTTCCTGAGATCCATATACTTGTGAAGCGTGTTAAGATTTTCATTAACGATATTGATCAGATTATCATAAACTGAAATCGGAACATTGTCGCCTGCGAGGGCGGCGTGCAGGAATGAATCGTACTTTCTGATTCGGCTTGTGACGATATCCGTTTTTGTATTGTAGTTATACGTGGTTGCAATCGTATTGATTTGCTTTTTATAGGCAGCATACATATGCTCGAACGCATCTTTTCTTACGGTGCGGTTGCGGCTTTCCATCAACCCGATGTATTTGCCGTGCGTGAGCTCAACTTCATCACCATCTTCATCGACGATCGTTCCGAATTTCATATCGGCATTGTTGAGCATCTTGAATATATCGTTCGTTGCCCCTGTGATTTCGCTGAATTGCGCCATGATGTTTTCTTCCGCCTTTGTAAGCACATGGGCTTTTAGCCTCACTGTGTTCAGAATGGCAAACTCATATTGTTTCAACCCTGCTTCTTGAGAAATAAAAGTCTTTAACGTCTCTTCGGGTATTTCAAGGAGTTCAGGTGTGAAGAATGACATCGCAGCCGATGCCTTTGCGATCAAAGAATAGCATTTATCCGTCATCGCTTGGTATTTTGTTACCCGATTGTCTTCATCGAGCTTCATCCTTGCGTAGACGTAAGCCTTTTCCGCGACGAGCCATAATGCGTCCCGCTCACGAAATGCTGAAAGCAGTGAGTCAGAGCCTTTGGCCAGATTGCCTGAAAAGCGCACAAAGTCTTCGGCCATACGGGATACTTTTTCATAATCCTGATCCCATACGCTTTCGTCAGGGTACATTGCCTCTATATTCCATTTGTATTTCGCATCGACTTGACTTCTTGGTTTTGATTTCTTATCACTCATGATTGCCTCCCGATTTTTGTATTGTTGTTTTAGTATTTGCATAAAGCGTAAACATATTATATCATAATATCATAGAAAAATAACGATTCAAATGGCAGCGAAAACGATCTGCCGTAAAACGAGAGGAAAATAAGCAGTATGGACAACAGGCCGATCGGTTTTTTTGATTCCGGTCTCGGAGGGCTCACATGTATGCCGTATTTAATGCGAGAACTGCCGGAAGAGAAGATCATTTATTTCGGAGATACCGCGCGCACACCGTATGGGTCAAAAGCGACAGATACGATTCGGAAGTTCTCAATACAAATCGCGGACTTTCTGGTCGAAAACGACGTGAAAATGATTGTCATCGCATGCAATACGGTCAGCGCAGTAGCCCTTTTTGATATAAGGGAAAGATTTCCGAACATTCCTGTCATCGGTATCATAAAACCGGCCGCTGAAAAGGTCATACAGGCATGTTCCGCAGAGAACAGGATCGGCATAATCGGTACGAAAGCTACCATTTTAAGCGGTGTATACGACCAATTGATCAAGGGCCAAAACAGCGAATTGAACGTGTTTTCCATGGCTTGCCCTGCGTTTGTTCCATTGATCGAAGAGGGTATCTTAAACAATGAGATTATGGATCTGACCATAAAACATTACTTGAACGATTTTCTGTTGGAAAACCGGATCGATACGGTGGTTTTGGGATGTACACATTATCCGCTGATACGCGAGAACATTGAAAGGCTTTATCCCGGCATTAAGATCATCGACCCGTCGCAGGAGATCATTTCAACAATTAAGGACGTGCTGGCGGAGAGGGATCTGGGTGCAAAAGATTCGACGTTTGGAAGCACTTTTTACGCGAGTGACCTTTCAGAAAACTTTACGAATATGATCGATCGTATTTTTGAAAATACGGAAGTCAGCATTCAATTTAAAAATTTAGAATTTTAGGAGAAAATAATGGATTTAAAAACATTATTAGAAGTGTTGGATATTGAACGCCCGGAGCAATTTGTGTATTTTGACAACTTTGCGGACATGATCGAGATGGATATGGACATACCGGTTGAGACTTTGTACGCACTCGTTTCAAGAGTGCCGGAAAACATAATGGGGGAACTGATCACGGAATATTTTGATGATATGCTTGAGCATATGCAAGAAGATGAAACGGAACTGTATACGTTGCTTGAGACGATCAAAATGGCGCTGTTAGGCCTTGCATCGAATGCAAAAGGGGAGAGAGCGGCAGGGCAGCTTGCGGATGAAATACACCGTTTTCGAGATTGGTTCAAGTTTGAAAAAAACGTTTCTTGCCAAGATGTTTCCGGAAAAAAACGTGAAGATTTATCGATCTTTGAAGCAATCACACTTCATCGCGGCGACAAACTGGACAAGCCCGGTGGCAGTGGGTATACATTTGACTTTGAGAAGTGTCTCGATTATGAACTGGAAGAGTATGCATTATCGTTTTCGGAGGAATAGTCACCATTTTAACCGGCCTGCATAATATGGGATAGCAAATTTTATTATGGAGGTTTTTATGGGAGACGGATGCGTAAGAGATACCAGATGCTGTGATAGTTGTTGTGAATGCCGTGATGACGGATGCGGGACCGGGTCAGGAAATTTTATTTGGATACTTGTTATCGGATACTTATTGCTCTGCAATACGAATGGCAGAGGCGGAGGCGGACTTTTCGGAGGATTGTTCTAAGGGGGAGACCAGAGGGTTCTCCCTCTGTCTTTTGAACCTTGTTTTTTCATAGTGTAAGTGGTATGATACTCTCAAACGACAGAAGGAGAGATCACCGCTTTGATGAACGAAACAACAGACGAAAGAAAAGCGCAAAGAATCGGCATGATCTGTGCCGTAAGCAGCATGTTCGTATGGGGCGTTATGCCAATTTACTGGCGGGCATTGATACCGATCGATCCATTCATCATTATTTTATACAGAATCGTGCTTACGGCCGTAACATGTGGCGTGGCTGTCTTAAAAGTGTACGGGATCGCAGGAATCAAAGCGCCTTTGAAAAACAAGAAAACGATCGCCATGCTTTTTGCAGCCGGTTGTTTGATTGTAATCAGTTGGAGCGTATATGTTGCTGCCGTACACGCAGGACAGACGATTCAAACCAGCATCGGATATTATATGAACCCGCTTGCTGTCTGCATGCTTGGGATGATCTTTTTTAAAGAACGTTTGACAAAATATAAATTGATTGCGATTGTTTTTGCGTGCATGGGCGTACTGGTTCTGTTGGTGCACTTCATGAGGCTTCCGACAATCGCCCTTACACTTGCAATCGTTTTTGCCATCTATGCGGCAATCAAAAAACATTTGAAAATACAAGCGATCGTTTCGCTCTTCTATGAAACGGCCTTTCTTGCAATGATTACTTTTCCGGTAATCGTGTATTTTGAGGCAACCGGACGGGGTGCGATTCATGCAGGTGAGCCACATCAATTCATAATGCTGCTTTTTTCGGGAATCGCTACGGCTACGCCGCTTATACTATTTGCGATAGCCGCGAATCGTATCAGCATGGTTTCACTTGGGATGATTGTATATATATCGCCCTCCATCAAGCTTCTCATAAGCATTTTTCTTTTTAGAGAACCTTTTGACTTTGGACAATTGGTTGCGATCATGATCATTTGGATCGGGCTGGCCTTTTTCACATACGGTGAGATCAGAGGCACTTCGACGAAAATAGAATCATAATAATAAAAAAGTGGCTAAGCCACTTTTTTATTATATAAAGATAAGTATGTTAGTCTTGTTTAAGTCCCATCAATTCAGTGCGGAATAATTTCGCATCCATGATCTTAGGCTCGCCGTCCATCTTGGGGGTGAAATCCATAAGGTCAAGAATCTGCGTTTGAACATCGATGCCAGGAGCTACCTCCATCAGGTAGACACCGTCTTTTCTCAATTCGAAGACAGCTCTTTCGGTAATATACTTGACATTTTTGCCTTTTTCCGCGTTGTATTTGCCGTTAAATGTGATTTGCTCAACGGTATCAACAAATTTTTTCTCGCGGCCTTCGACATCGATTATAAGCTTGCCGTCTTTAACGCTTGTTTTTAGTCCGCCTGCAGTAAAGGTGCCTAGGAAAAATACTTTCTTTGCGCTCTGGGCAATATGCATGAAACCGCCACAACCTGCAAGTTTAGGTCCGAACCTGCTGACATTGATGCTTCCGTTCTTGTCTGACTCGGCAAGTCCTAAGAAAGCAAGATCAAGTCCGCCGCCGTCATAAAAGTCAAATTGCTCGTGATGACAAAGGATGGCTTCCGCGTTTCTGGTTGACCCGAAACGTTTGCCGCCCTGTGGGACGCCGCCGATCGGGCCTGCTTCTACGGTAAGCGTCATAAAGTCGCTGATGCCCTCTTCATTTGCAACCGCTGAAACATACTCAGGCGCTCCGATTCCGAGGTTTACGACTACGCCTTCTGAAAGCTCCATTGCGCCTCTGCGGCCGATGATTTTTTTAGCATCCAAAGGCAGCGGCTCTAAGGAGTCGACAGGAATCCTGACTTCTCCAGTCAGAGACGGATCGAAGTCACATCCAATGGACTGCTCATGCTCGTGAGGCTCTGCAACGACGAGCGCATCTACGTAGATGCCCGGAATTTTGACCATCTTGGCATCTAAAGTGCCGGCTTTTACGATTTTTTCGACTTGTACGTAGACTTTTCCGCCGCTGTTTTTCGCAGCCTGCGCAATGGCAGTCACTTCACCGGGTATGACTTCGCGGTGTACAGTTACATTGCCGTTTTCGTCTGCGTAAGAACCGCGGATCAAAGCGACGTCAACCGGGAATGCTTTAAACCAAAGCATTTCTCTTCCGCCGATATTGATAACCTCAACAAGGTCTTCCTTGGTGATCGAATTGATTTTTCCACCTTCGATCCTTGGGTCAACGAACGTGTGAAGTCCAACGTGCGTGATCGTGCCTACCTTGTTGGCAGCAATTTCTCTAAAGAGGTTTGTGATCGCTCCTTGAGGAAAGTTGTATCCCTCAAGTTCGTTGTTCAGCAAAGCTTTTCCCATTGCGGGCGCGGTCGCGTAGTGGGCGCCGATGACGCGTTTGGTCATGCCTTTGTGAGCAAAACGGTCACCACCGGTGCCGCCCCAGCTGCCTTGTGAACTTGCGTAACAAAAGGTAAGGTTTTTTGGTGATCCGGTTTCAAGAAAACGCTTTTCAAGAGCGATATAAAGGGCTTCCGGAAGAGCGCTGGCTACAAAACCGCTTCCTGCGATTGTTTGGCCGTCTTGGATAGAAGCAGCCACTTCAGCGGCTGTCATAACTTTTTTCGGTTTTCTCATAAATGAATGCCTCCATTGCTGCTTACGCAGCTATAAATCGTGAATGAATAATTTTTATATACGTATAATTCATTATTTGTTCTTGAACTGTGATGGTCTCTTCTCCAAGAATGCCGTCATGCCTTCAACCCTGTCTTCCGTGGAAAGCGTGCTTACATAGGCTTCAACTTCAAACTGGTTTGCAGACCTAAGATCAAGATTGACGCCGTTGTTGATTGACGCTTTGGCCATTTTGACTGCGATAGGCGCTTTAGAGATGATCGTTTTTGCAAGAGCTTCAACGGTTGGCATCAGTTCTTCGTGCGCAACAACTCGATCGGCAAGTCCGATTCGGAATGCTTCTTGAGCATCGATCATTTCCGTGCTGAAAATCAGGTATTTTGCCATGCCTTTGCCGACAAGCCTGGAAAGCCTTTGCGTTCCGCCGAAACAAGGGATGATACCGAGGTTTACTTCAGGTTGGCCAAACTTTGCTTTGTCGGATGCAATTCTCATATCGCACGCCATAGCAAGCTCGCAGCCTCCGCCGAGGGCAAAACCGTTTACTGCAGCAATGACAGGTTTTTCGATGTTTTCAATCAAGTCCATCATCGCTTGGGCTTTCATTGCGCCGGCTCTACCGCTGATTGCGTCCTGCTTGAGGAGGTTGCCGATATCCGCTCCCGCGACGAAAGCTCTGCCTTCACCTGTAAGGATGACGACTCTGACTTCGTCATCATCGCTTATCTTTTTGAATACATCGGTAACCTCGTTGATAACATCATTGTTCAGGGAATTGAGTGCTTCAGGTCTGTTGATTGTAACATAACCAATAAGGTCTTTCTTTTCAAACTTAATGCAGCTATAACTCATTGTGTATTCCTCCTATATTAAATATTAAGTAATTTTTATTATATCAAAACCATATTCAATGTCAATGAAGCGAAATGGAGTTGTTAAAAAAAAAACAATAATTTTATATGTACGCGTATTGCAAGAAGCTATTCTACCTGATATAATATCACCGTAATCACCGTGCTTGTGAGAAAAACGGTTGCAAGGAGTAGACGGAGGTGGTAAAATGAGTCATTATAATAAGCGAAATACACGAATGAGATTGATATTTTAATATCTGTCTTTATTGCATTAAGGCGATAAAGTTGATATAAAGGAATAAATCATTTTAAAAAATTGTAGGAGGAAATTATGAAGAAAAAGTTATTGGCAATCGCGTTGATCGCAGTGCTAGCCCTTACATTGGCAGCTTGTGGCAATAACAACAACAATGTTACTAACGGCGGTGACGATTTCACAGGCGAAACGTTCCGTTGGACATCGCAAACATTTACACCGACAGGTACCATGTATCATGACCTGCACCTTAACTTGGCAAGAAAAATTGAAGAAATGTCCGGCGGACGTCTTATCCTTGACGTATTCGGTTCGGGCGAAGTAGTTGCTGCATTTGAAATGCCAAATGCAATCAGAGACGGTGTACTTGATGCTGGCGTACAGTCTTCATCACAGTGGACACTTGAGCTTGCTGCAACACTTTACTCATCAACACCGGGAGAGTTCGCGGATCCATATGATGCGGTATTCTGGATGAGATTCGGCGGCGGTTGGGACATCCATCAGGAAATGGCTGACAGATATAACATCACAACTTTCCCAATGGCAATCACGCATCAG
>WQWG01000002.1 GCA_009785435.1 Clostridiales bacterium | reverse complement strand
TGGTACCGATTTTTATGCCGATTCTCGTGGAATTCGGCTTTGACGGCATTCATGTAAGCGTCGTTGCGCTTGTGCTTTTGCAAACGTCATTTTTAACACCGCCGTTTGCACAGTCGATCCTTTATGCATTGAGCGTCGTTCCGGAGGGCATTAAAATTCAGGAAAAAGAGGTTTACAGAAGCGTTGCGCCGTTTATCGGAATACAGCTTTTGGTGGTCGCTATATGCATCATTTTTCCCGGAGTGGTAACATTTTTGCCGGGACTGATGCTGACCGGTTGGTGATGGAATCAGAATAAAAAAATCCCAAGCACATGCCCGATGCACTAAAAATCGGGCATGTAGTATGTTGTAATAAGAATAGACAACAGTACCAAAGAAAATGCCTGCGAGGAGAATGTGAATGGATAAACTAGTAGAAAGATTTAAAAACGGCGAAGTTTTGGCGTTGAGCAAGCTGATATCAATGGCGGAAAACGGAAGCCCGTTGATTGACGAAATACTTGCGGAAATCGAACCGATGATCGGCAGAGCGCAAGTGATCGGTGTCACAGGACCTCCGGGCGCCGGGAAAAGCACTTTGGTTGATAAATTGATCAGAAGTTATCGGCAAAACGGGATCAGCGTGGGCGCTCTTTTGGTGGATCCAAGCAGCATTTACAGCGGCGGCGCATTCCTTGGGGATCGAATCCGCATGGATGGCGCGTATAGTGATGACGGCGTTTATCTGCGTAGTCTTGCTGCCAGAGGTGAACTGGGGGGACTGGCTCCTAAAATGAACGAAATCGTAAGTTTACTCGACGCTTTCGGAAAAGAAGTCATCATCATTGAGACTGTCGGAATCGGGCAGCTTGAGGCCGATATCATCAATTACGCAGACACAAAAATAGTCTTGACCGTTCCCGGATTGGGCGACCAGATGCAGGCGATGAAAGGCGGGATATTGGAGATTGCTGATATTTTTGTCATTAATAAGTCTGATAAAGAGGGGGCTGAAAACGTAGAGATCGATTTACAAACGATGTTGCGGCTCAGACAGGAACAAAACTGGACGCCTGATATCATTTTGACGCAGGCTTTGAACAATAAAGGAATTCCGGAATTGTATGAGGCAATTCAAAAACATATGAATTATCTTCAACAATCAGAGGCCGGCGAAATGCAGACCAGAAGAAAGCGTGAACATGCCTGTATCAGCGCTGCGACAAAGCAGTTCAAACGCATATTGGCCTTGCGTATGGAAGAAGACGGAAAGATCAAGGAGATGATGGAAAGTGTCAGGCAGGGCAAGAAAAACCCTCGTCAAGGCGCGAATGAAATCATCAACGTTTTACTAAACGAGGGTTCAAGCTGAGATGAACTCAAATGCAAATAATGAAAAGGACGGTGCTCTTATGATGGGGTATGTGCAGGTTTACACAGGCAATGGCAAGGGTAAGACGACGGCTGCTGTCGGCTTGGCGCTCAGAGCCTTGGGTGCGGGAAAAAAAGTATTGTTTCTGCAGTTTATGAAGGATTTGGCTTACAGTGAACAAAAAATGCTGCTCACGCTTTCTCCCGATTTGACGCTCGAAACGATCGGAAAGCCATTTTTTGTGATCATGGAGGGTGCGTTACCGGAGGAGCAGATGGCTGAATGGCGTGACAAAGCAGTGATTTTCGCGCCGGGAAATCCGCCGAAAGACTATATCGATTTAATCGCCAAGGGCCTGAATCGAGCCAAGGAAGCGGCTTCAAGCGGCGAGTTCGATCTTGTTGTACTGGACGAATTGGCTGTGGCGATGTACTTTGAATTGGTGACTTGGGATCAAATTTCGGAAATCATCGACACCAAATTGGACAAGGTTGAATTGGTCTTTACAGGGCGCGGAGCGCCTGCCGAGCTGATTGAAAGGGCGGATCTTGTCACGGAGATGAAAGAAGTCAAACACTATTATGAGAAAGGTGTACCGGCTCGTAAAGGCATCGAAAACTGATTGATTTCAGGTTCGACGTTCATGTATAATAAAAGAATGAATTTTAAAAAAGAAAGGGTTGCTTATTATGCCAATTTTGTTACCAGAAGATTTTGAATACAAATTGCCAAAAATGCACAAAGTACGACAAGAAGTCCCCAGCGCTCGTCTGGAGGATGTGGCCGGCGCGATTCGCGCTGAAATGGCCAAAGATGAAATCCTCGCCAAAATCAAACCCGGCGCGAAAGTTGCCGTCGGTGTCGGCAGCCGCGGGTTGAGAAACTTGTCTCTCATCGTAAAAACCGTCGTAGACTGTATAGCCGAAGCAGGCGGAAAGCCTTTTATTCTTTCGGCCATGGGCAGCCACGGCGGCGGCAACGAAGCCGGTCAGCGCACTGTGCTGTCAGATTACGGCGTTACGGAAGAAGCAATGGGGGTTCCCGTTGTTACAAAGATTGACGTTGATTTGATTGGCAAAACAAAGACCAGGGGCGTCGATGTATGGTTTGATAAGATCGCACTGGAATGCGACCTCATCGTGCCGATCAACCGCATCAAGCTGCATACGCACTTCACGGCGGATATTCAAAGCGGCCTGTACAAAATGCTGACCATCGGCTTTGGGAATCATGTGGGTTGTACCGCGTATCATGCGAGTGATTTTACGTATTTTGGCACCACGATCGTGGAAGCTGCGGATATCATTATGCAAAAAGCCAACGTGGGCTTTGGCGTTGCTGTTGTGGAAAATGCGTACGATGAAACGTATTTGATCGAAGCCGTAACAAGCGAAAAGATGCTGGAACGGGAAAAAGCGTTGCTCAAAATTGCAAATGAAAATTATCCGAGGATTATGGTCGAAGACATCGATATCCTGATGGTGAAAGAGATTGGCAAAAATATTTCCGGTACCGGAATGGATCCTCACGTTGTCGGCAAAAGCTTTAACATCGATGTGTTTCCGTTACCTGTACCGAATATCGATCAAATGATCTTGCTGGGTGCCACCGAAAAAACGCATGGAAACCTGTTTGGTGTCGGAAACTTCACGGTCATTACGCGCAATGTGTTCGAACAGATGAACTACGAAGCGACATACGCCAACTGCATTGCAGCCAAATCTTTCGCGGACGCGAAAATCCCTGTAATTGCGGCTGACGAAGAAGAGGCGCTACGTATCACGGTAAAAGCACTCAAGTCCGGCGCTGACAGAGATCAATTAAAGATTGTAAAAATTAAAAATACACTTGAACTGGATGAGATCGAGGTATCGGATGCTTTATTGCCTTATGTGAAAGCGCACCCGAAACTTACACTTGTATAGTTCATAAAGACATTAAAAAAGGGATGTGCGCCATTTTGGAACACCATCCCTTTTTTGTTTTTATTTTTGAGTTATCTGCGTCTTGGCGGCCTGCGGTTTGGCATGATGCCGTCTGCACACAGATCAATGTCATCGGATTCACAAAACGAGTTGCCATTGTCTATGCATCCGTGATGGTGTCCGTGTCTGCAATCATCTGTAACGCCGCAGTTTTCCCGCGTGTCGCGTTCTCTGATTTGTTGCGGGAACAACGACGGAAAGCTGGTGCAAACATGGTTGACCTGTGGGGCGATCTGCGCAAAACCGGTTGAAAGAACGCAGAGCTGTACAGGAACCACGACTTTCTTTTCGCAGCTGATGCAGATCGCGATGATCAAATTCGCGCATACACATCCGTCATTTGCTACGGTAATGTCCCTGCCCAAGCTGTTTGTTGCAAGCCTTGTTTCACATGCAGGGTTGCAAAATTCAGTAAATCTTGGCAGGAACGCAGTGTCAGCCGTCGACGGAATGCACATTTCAAAAAAGTTTGTAAGTACCATAGGTTGCTTGCCGTCACAAATACTTACGTCAGAACAGACTGTAAATATTGAGTCGTTGTTGGACCTATCTGTAATAAGTAAATCAAGAAAAACTTCTACGTTTCCGGTTATCGCTATGTTTTGTGTTCCAAAGATTGGCGTACCCATGCATCGTTCGTCGCATTCTGTTGTATCCACATAGAGTACTTTTTGTGAAAATGTACCGTCAGGACCTACCACTCGAATCTGCTCACAACTTGAGTTCTGAAGAAATGTCGCGCCTGAAATACCGGTATCTACATCAAGCGTCAGATTTTTGGGGTCATTGATGTTACATGGGTTGAAGAACCTCTTACACCTGATGTCTACAACTCGTTTCACTCTGTGCCCTTTGGGAATATGCGGCGTAAAGGCCTGATTTTGCACTGTTTTCATTCCTTGAAGATTAAAGAGTACAGCATCGTAAACTTTTTGGACATAGATTGGCTCAGTACACAGGTCACTAATATTTCCGCTGAATTCACAGAGATTGTTGGCATTACAGCAGTTTTGATAGAGGTCCGGTGATGTTCTTCCACCGAAGCAGCTCATATATTTCCCTCCTTTATTTGGTCGATAATCTTTCTGGAATAGTATATGAACAGCTTACGAGGTGTGTTACAACAATCTGATGCAATTCCATTAATGGCGCTTAATAAACGGAAACGTTCAGGACATTCTGAATGGTCGTTGCTTTCTCGACGATCCTTTCACCGGCACCCCCATGAGCCGGCCCCGCGATATGAATCCCAAGCACGCGGCCTTTGATGTCGTAAACAATGCCGCCACTGTCATTCATCGCGCTGATGTAGTCAGCAATCACCAAATTGCTGCGTGTGATGGTAAGTTGCCCATTATTGATCGTATAGTGGTGGGTCGCGTTCGTAGAAAGGATATTGCCGACCGTTAGGCCTGTTGACCGCCCTTCCTGAAAAACAGTAGCGCCATGAATGGGATTTTTGTTGATGCCGGATATTTCCCTGCCGGTATGCGTTTTATTGGATATTTCACCGACTCCGGTATCCGTCCGCACAAATGCGCCATCAAGCCTCGAATCGGTGATTGAGATCACACAAGTGCCGATCCGATGACGCCGAATGACTTGCCTGCCGGTGCTTGCATTATGCCCGGCAGTGACGAAACCATAGACATCACCCATGCGCGCCCTGAACCCGATGCTTCCGGTATTGGCCATCATGCCGGGATGGAGGCTTTCAGCAGTATTGGAACGTCTCGAATTCTCAAGCACGATCGCCCCGGAATCGCTGGCTTCGTTTCGAAATCGTTCTATTTTTGAATCATCAAGGTTCAGGATTTCAACAGCGATCATGTTCTGATTTTCACGCAATGAAAACCCGGTCACCTCGTACCAGATGCTGTCAGGATCTGAAAAATCGCCAAAGAACGCATCATTCAACTGTTCCATTAACCCGGAAAGATAGGCAAAAGAATAGAGTGCTTCCCGAAAGAGGATGTGGTTTGGGTTTTCCACGCCGGACAAACGCTCAAAATCAAGTATCGCCGCCTGAAATTCATGCGGATCAAGAGCAGAAACGAGTACGACGAGTGTTCCGTGTTGATTCAGATATGCGCCGGCGAAATGTTCATGGTATTGAATGCCTTGCTCAGACACCGCAAAAGAATGAATGATATTTTCGTAGGCTTCAATCGATCTTTTCTCCGTAAGAATACGCCTGTTTGAGAGGCCGGAGTCATTTGCAAAAACGATCGCTACGATTGAGAATATTAAAAAAACGAAAAAAAACAATATAATTTTTTTGATTTTCATTTGAAACCACCTTTCTTAAAATATAACAAATTGTTGCGAAAAATACAAGTGGAGGGTTTGGAAAAAGCAGGAAAAGCAGAACAAAATAATTGAAACATCTTCCCAAATACGTCTGTTGCTGATATACTGAAAGCCTACGAGGCATCGGAAAAGAAAGGATGACATAAATGAAAAACAAAATCGGAAAAAGAATATTTGCGGCCTGTTTGATCGTCGTCATGATTGGGTCGACATTTACAGGCTTTACAAATATGGATGGATTCGGAACCGTATACTTTGACTCAAATCAGCAGATATTTAACGGCGTTACATTAAGAGAACAAATTGCGTGGCATCCGGCAAACGGCATGGCGCAAGCATACATAGTCGAGGCAGACCTCTCACAAAGCAATCTCAGGCCATTTGTGTTCAACGGAGAAGTCAGAGCGACCCACACCGTGGGGAGCATGGTCAGATATCTTGAAGAACGCGGGTATAGAGCGGTTGCGGCGATCAACGGAGATCTTTATGACACGGCGACAGGGACGCCAAAGGGCACAGTCATCCATAACGGCAATATCGTGACATCCGGTTACGCACCCGGCAGAGTCATCGCGTTTGACTGGCAGGACAGGGCGTCTGTGCGGTACGTCACATTGGAATATGAGATGACCGGCAGAATCGGTTTTGAGTATGAAGGGGAATTTTTTGAAAGAGATATAACAAGAAGCATCAATTATTTCAACGTGCCGTTTGGAGGCGCAAGAGGACTACATCTGTTTAACAGGCATTATGCGGCGTCGACCAGGACGACGGGAAACAACATCGAAGTTGTCATCGATATGGGAAGTCCCGAAAACATGCAGTTGCAAGTGAACAATACGATTCGGGGAACCGTTGTATCCGTGAACGCGAGTGGGGCGAATACACCGATCGGAGATTCTCAAATCATATTGGCAACGCCTGCCGGCTCTGATTCGGCTGAGATTGCTTTTTTGATTCCCGGCAGCGAAGTGGAGATTTCAGTCAGGGACAGAAGCACAGACGGCCATTTTGCGAATATAAGAGAAGCGATGGGGATCTATCACTTGATTGTGGACAACGGACACGTGGTCGCGCCATCCACGGGCATAAACCCCAGAACGGCGCTTGGGATCAAGCGTGACGGATCGATCGTACTTTACGTTGTAGACGGCAGACAGTCGCATTCAAGAGGGCTAAACCTGACAGACATGGCCAGACATATGATTTCTTTGGGGTCTGTGTATGCGTTCAATCTTGACGGCGGTGGCTCCAGCACGATGTTCGCGAGGCTTCCGGGGATAGACGCAAGCCCTACACTCAGGAACTCTCCGTCTGACAATGCGCAGAGGCGGGTATCGAACGGACTGGTATTTGTTTATAGCGAACGGGGTGGAAGCGCTGCGGAAATGCTTCACGTATACCCGGCAAGAACGCTTGCAATGCCCGGCGCTCAGGTTCAACTCAGAACGTATGCGACCAATTCGCTCTTTGAAAGGGTAAATGTGCCGGGAAACATCAGCTATCATGTTGACTCCGCCAGAGGAAGCATAACCGCAAATGGCCTCTTTACGGCAGGCAATATGGGCGGCGTTGTTGCAGTAGAAGCTTCATCCGGAAGCATTACAGGAAGCACGGAAGTTGAAATCATAACAAACTTTACATTTGAAGCGTCTGTCAGCAGACTCTATATCGAGCCGGGACAAGAGGCCAGCCTGAATGTGATTGCAAGACATGGCGTCATGACGATCCATTCACAGAACAGCCTGTTTGAATGGAGCGCCGATGACAATATTGGCACGATCACCAATGACGGAAGATTCACGGCCAGAAATATGGGCGCACAAGAGGGCAATATATACATTCGGCACGGCGATCGAACCGTTACGGTTCCTGTACAAGTCGGGTCGATGCTGATCGATTTTGATGACACTGCAGACCATTGGGCAAGAGAATATATCGGAAGACTTGCGGCGAGAGGTATTCTGAGCGGCATGGGCGATAATCTCTTCATGCCTGACGCAAATCTGACCAGAGCACAGTTTTTAACGATGCTTTCCAACACGCTTTATAACGAGGACATTACGAGTGCGCAAGAGATGCCGTTCGTTGACGTTCCCGAATACGAATGGTATTTCAATGTTGTCCGATGGGGCTATGCAAATGGCATTGTAAGCGGCATCAGTGAGACAATGTTTGCGCCGGAGGAGCGTATCACCAGAGAACAGATGACCGTCATGCTGTACAATTTCGCAAGATTCCTGGACTTTGAAATACCGCAGTCTGTGCAGGGCGTATCATTTACGGATCAGGCGCTGATCAGCGAATGGGCGGAAGCGTTTGTGGGCATCATTGTCGGCGGCGGAATCATGGGCGGACATCCTGAAGGCAATTTTGAGCCCCAAGGCAATGCGACGAGGGCTCAGGCGGCAAGAGTCGTATATATTTTCTGCAACTTGAGAGATGGAATACAAGAGATCGGCAGAATAGATGGACAAAATGAAATCAATGAAGATGAAATCGATGGAATAGAAGAGCAAGTGAATTAAAATACTATTTATAAAAAGTAAGGCGAGGGCAAATCGATGATAAAAACGATCAAATTGAATGGTGGAGTGACAATGGTCATGGAACATATCCCATATGTGCAATCAACTTCTTTCGGGATATGGACAAGAACCGGCTCGGTAGATGAAACGAAGAAAACAGCAGGTATCTCCCACTTGATTGAACACATGATGTTTAAAGGCACTGAAAACCGAAGTGCCAAAGCGATCGCAAAAGACGCCGATAAAATCGGAAGCCAAATGAACGCTTTTACCGGCAAAGAGTCTACATGCTATTATATCAAAAGCTTGGCGTCCAATATCGAACAATCAATCGACCTCATGATGGATATGTTTTTTAATTCCCTCTATGATAAAAAAGAACTTGAAAAAGAAAAGTTTGTCATTTTTGAAGAGATGAAAATGATCGAAGACGCGCCGGAAGATGATGTACATGATATCATCTGTGAACTTGTATTCAAAGGGATGCCTCTCGCGCAGTCGATCATTGGCACAAAGACATCTCTTTCAGGCATTACCAGAGACACGATCAAAAAATACATGAAAGAGGAATACACACAAGACAGTGTTGTTATTTCGATCGCCGGTAAATTTGACGAAAAAGAAATCGTGAGTCTGATTGAGGGAAAACTAAGCACGCTTGACGTGGCAAAGGGAAAAAAGACTTATCTTGACGTTCCGTATTCTCCGGGGTACAGGGTCAAGGTGAAAGATATTGAGCAGACGCATATTTGCTTATCAACACGTGGCGTTAAACTTGATGATCAAAAATATTACGCATTTGCCGTATTAAACAATATTCTCGGCGGAAGTATGGGCGCAAGGCTTTTCCAAAGCATACGGGAAGAAAAAGGACTTGCGTATTCGGTGTATTCCGCAAGCAGTTCATTTGTCGATATGGGCATGTTCAGCATTTATGCGGCTGTAAGCCACGAAAAAGTGAAAGACACCGTTTTCGCCATTCAAGAAGAACTTTCCAAATTAAAAAAAGAGGGCGTAACAGACGAAGAACTTTCGATCGCGAAAGAGCAAATTAAAGGAAGCTATATTTTCAGTCAGGAAAATGTGAATGGCAGGATGTTCTCAAACGGCAAGGCGATGACGCTTCTTGGAAAGTTTCATTTGCCCGAAACCGTCATTGCGAACATTGACAAAGTAATGATGGATAACATTGAAGAAGTTGCGGAGATGATTCATCATTTTGAAGACTATTCGGGCGCTTTGATCACCAATAAGAAAGTTGATTTGAAAAAATGGATACAGGGTTAGTTGCAATCAAGATTAAAAGCGAAAGTGGTAAGATTCCTGCGTATGAAACGGCCGGAGCGGCAGGAATGGACCTCTCGGCCTATATAGAAGAAGACGTGGTGATGTTTCCCGGAAAGATTGCCATCATCAAGACCGGTATATTCATCGAACTTTCCACGGGATATGAAGCACAAATACGAGCCAGAAGCGGCTTTGCCGCGAAGCATGGGATAGGGCTGGTCAACGGGATCGGCACGATCGACAGCGATTACCGTGGTGAAATCAAAGTGATCTTGATCAATTGGGGCGAAGAATCCGTGACCATAAAAAATGGGGATCGAATTGCTCAAATGGTCATTTGCAGGTATGAAAAAGCGAAATTCATTGTGTCTGATACGCTTTCTGAAACAGAAAGAAATCAAGGTGGATTCGGGCATACAGGCGTATAAAGAAGTCAACGCGATTTCCCTCAAAGAGTGTTTCCAGTTTTAGGTCTGTCGCATATACTGCAAGTGAGGTGGTTAATATGATGACAGATTTTCTATTAATGGATTACTTATCGAAACTAAACGACAACACGGTAAAAGAAAGGTTGATGCACGCCAAAGGAATCGGCGTGTATGGAACGTTCAGGCCGTATATGTCCATGAAAGACTACACAAAGGCTGACTTTTTAAAAGATGCTGAAACGGTGACACCTGTTTTTGTTCGATTTTCAAAACAATCCGGACGAAGAGGCAGTCCTGACACAGAGCGCTCGGTAAAAGGGTTTTCAACGAAATTCTTCACGAAAGAGGGCCACTATGATCTGATTTGCAGCAATATGCCTATGTTTTTTATCAATGAGGCAAAGAAAATGCCGCAATTCATCAAAGCTTTTGCGCCAAGGCAAGATACGGACTTGACGGACAATGAGAGCATATGGAGGTTTCTTGCAGAGAACCCGGAAGCGGCCAATATCATTACATGGCTTTATTCGGACAGAGGGACGACAAAAAGCTACAGACACATTGAGGGATACAGTGTCAATACGTATCAATGGGTCAATGCGGACGGCGATGTGCATTTTGTACGGTATCGATGGATTCCGACAGGTGGTGTAAAAGAAATTTCAAGAAATGAAGCGGAATTTTTAGCGGGATTTGATCCGGATATCGCTTCAAAAGATCTTTACGAGTCCATTGAAGATGGGCAATATCCTGAATACGAACTTGCGGTGCAGCTTGTTTCGGAGGGACACAGAGATTACTACGATTTTGATTTGTTTGACTGCGCGATTGAGTGGCCTGAGAAAGAAATCCCGTACGTCGTTACGGGGAAAATGATTTTAAATAAAATTCCAAAAGACTTTTATGAAGAAGTGGAAAAATCCTCGTTCAGCCCGTCCGGGCTTGTTTCCGGAATCACTTTTTCAGAAGACAGACTATTGGAAGTGATTAGTTTTGTTTGTAATATTGAAGCGAGAAGCAGGGGAGCGTGGGGATAATGTATTTTAAGCAGGCCGGTGAAAGATATCTGATGATGAATCAAAAAGAAAGAGGCAATTTAATAGACAATATCGTACAAAGCTTGATGTTTGTCGACGAGGGCATACAAAAAAAGGTGGTTGGACATTTTAAAAAGGCCAATGCCGATATGGGTGAGAGAATCGAAAAAGAACTTTTTCTTGAAGTGTAAAAAACGGAGTTCATATGATTTACAGAGAAAATTTTGAAGAAAGAGAACAAAAAATGCTATCATCGTTCGCTGCAAAATCGCAAGACAGTGCAGGGAGGCGTTACGATGAAGAAAAATGCAAAGTCAGGACAGATTACCAGAGAGACAGGGACAGGATCGTCCACTCCAAATCGTTCCGGAGACTTATGCATAAAACACAAGTTTTTTTAGCGCCTGAGGGAGACCATTTCAGAACCAGACTGACGCATACGATTGAAGTGGCTCAGATCGCAAGGACGATTGCACGGATACTTTCTTTGAACGAAGACCTTACGGAAGCGATCGCGCTCGGGCATGATCTCGGGCATACGCCGTTTGGACACAGTGGAGAAACGGTTCTGGACAAGATACATGACGGCGGCTTTCAGCATAACATCCAGAGCCTGAGAGTTGTAGACGTACTGGATGGGAAAAAAGGCAACGACAAAAGAGGGTTAAACCTTACATTTGAAGTGAGAGACGGGATCGAGTGTCATACAGGAGGCAAGCTCCCCTCGACGCTTGAGGGACAGATCGTCAGGCTTAGCGACAGGATCGCATACATAAATCATGATATCGATGACGCGTTAAGAAGTGGAATCATTTCGGAAGCGGATCTGCCCAAAGACTGCATCGATGTGCTCGGAAGAGACCACAGTGGCAGGATCAATACGCTGATCATGGATTTGGTCCAAAACAGCGATGGCAAGGACAAAATATTGATGAGCAAAAGGTGCGCGGACAGCATGGATAAACTCAGAAGTTTCATGTTTGAAAACGTATACTACAGTTCAAAAGTGAAAAAGCATGAGGATCTTGTGAAAGTCAGCAAAATCATAGAGGAGTTGTATCGGCTTTACACAGCAGCCCCTGAGCGTTTGCCGCAGGAGATGCAGGCGATGATCGAAGAGTTCGGACTTTATGAAACGGTGAAAGATTACATCGCCGGCATGACAGACAGATATGCGCTTCAGATACACAATGAATTGTGTAACTAAATCGTAATATTAAAATAAAAGGAAAAAATATATTTTTGTCGAATATATTATGGATTGCTGTTTTTTGTTTATGGGGATATTATTTTGAGCGTGCCAGGTAAGGAGAGTATTGTTGATGAGATAAAAAGCAGGTGTAATATTGTGGATGTGATCGGTCAAGTTGTCTCGTTGAAAAAAGCGGGCAGCAATTATAAGGGCCTTTGCCCGTTTCACAATGAAAAAACGCCTTCTTTTGTTGTTTCAGATGCAAAACAAATCTTTTCCTGCTTCGGATGCAACGCCGCAGGCGATGTATTTGAATTTGTACAGAGGCATTACAGCTTGGACTTTCCGGCGACAGTCGAAAAGTTGGCGACAGAATACGGAATCGATACAAAGGGCGCGCAGTATCAATCTTCCAATAAAGACGAATTATACGAGATCAACAGAGAAGCCGCAAGATTTTTTTATAAATCATTCTTGACACCGGGCAATCCGGCAACTGCATATATGCAGGGCAGGGGCATTGATTCGGAGACAACAAAGCGGTTTGGCATAGGGTATGCCGACGGAGAATGGGACAGCCTGTTAAGACATTTTAAAGCGCTTGGCACGGATGTAAAACTGCTCGTTTCACTTGGGCTTGTAACGGAATCAAAGGGGAAACATTACGATAAGTTTAGAGACCGGGTCATGTTCCCCATTATCAATACAAGCGGCAAAGTGATCGGCTTTGGCGGCAGGGCGCTTGCGGGCGCGGAACCCAAGTACTTAAATTCTGCCGAATCATCCGTATTTTTAAAGAAAAACAATCTGTTTGGTTTGAATTTAACGAAACAGGATATCAGCAAAGAGAACCGTGGAATATTGGTCGAGGGGTATATGGATGTCATTTCTCTTTACCAACACGGCGTCAGAAATGTTCTGGCATCGCTCGGCACTGCGCTTACCGAAAACCAAGCAAAACTTTTAAAAAGGTATACGCTGAATGTCGTACTTGCATATGATGCGGACGAAGCGGGACAAGCGGCGGCGCTCAGAGGAGCTGAAATATTATATAAAGAAGGGCTCAAAGCGAAAGTTCTCCAGATACCGTCCGGCAAAGATCCGGATGATTATGTCAGAGAACACAACAAATCGGGATTTTTAGAACTTGCGGATGCGGCGCTGCCGTATGCCGAACACAAACTGGAAGCGATCAAGAAAAAATACGACATTGCAGACACAGACGGAAAACTCGACTTTATCAAAGAAGCGGTCGTTTTTCTCCGAACCTTAAGCCCTACTGCGGCGGAAACGTATATTAAGATGATCGCAAAAGATATAAATATTTCTCAAAATGCTATAACCCTTGAATATAATGGGAATACTATTGAGCGAATAGAAAAAACAAATCTTTCGAAAAGCGCAAAAAATGAAGACAATACAGGTAAATTGCCGGATGTTCTTGAAAAAAACTTAATCCGGTTTTGTATTTTGTCAAAAGATTACTTTGAAAAGATACAATCTTTTGAACACGCATTTACAAGCAGATATGGATATGAAATATTCAAATCACTTGAAGCTTACTATCTCCAAGGGGATGGCTCGGACGTAAAAAACGTGATGGATTCGCTTGATGAGAATGGCGTAAAAATCATCGAAGATATATTGGAAACGGTTTTTTTCGCAGGGAAAGAAGAACAAATTTTTGCGGATTGCATCAGAAAAATAGAATCAAGCGGCCTGATCAAGCGGGAAAAAGAAATCGTACAGAAACTGTCAATGGCGGATGAGGCTGAAAACGCCGAGCAGATTGATATTTTGACCAGGGAATTGATCGAAGTACAAAGAGAAATACAGAGGAAGAAGAGTTAATATGGGATTTGAAGATAGCAGAGAAGAAAAAAAATACGATTATATCAATGAGCTTGTCGAAAAGGCAAAAATGAAAGGCACAATTACGTTCAGGGAAGTCGCAGACTACCTTGAAAGTGTTGATGTGGATAAAGATCAAGTAGATGACATATATGATTTGTTGATTTCGATGGGTGTAGAGGTGCTTGCCGAGACAGACCCTGATGATTTTGAAATCATTGCGCTGGAACGGGAAGTTCCGGAGGAAGCGGATGACGAAATCGTCGTCGATGAAGCGGGTGAGATCGACCTTGAATCCGCGCTGCCAAAAGGGATCGCTGTCGATGACCCTGTCAGGATGTACTTAAAAGAAATCGGAAAAGTTCAACTGCTTTCGGCAGATGAGGAAATTGAACTGGCCAAAAAGATGGAGGCGGGCGACGAAGAGGCGAAGAAGAAACTTTGTGAAGCAAACCTGAGGCTTGTCGTGAGCATCGCCAAAAGGTATGTCGGAAGAGGCATGCTGTTCCTCGACCTGATTCAGGAGGGAAACCTTGGCCTGATCAAAGCGGTTGATAAATTTGATTGGAAAAAAGGCTATAAATTTAGTACGTACGCGACTTGGTGGATTCGGCAGGCGATCACGAGATCAATTGCGGATCAGGCAAGGACGATCAGGATCCCTGTACACATGGTAGAGACGATCAATAAGCTGATACGTGTATCAAGGCAATTGCTTCAGGAATACGGCAGAGAGCCGACTCCGGACGAGATTGCTGTAGAAATGGATATTTCCGAGGAAAAAGTTCGTGAGATACTCAAAATCGCACAGGAACCCGTATCGCTTGAAACACCGATCGGTGAAGAAGAAGATAGCCATCTTGGAGATTTTATACCGGATGAAGACGTTCCGGCACCAGCGGAGGCGGCGGCGTTTTCGATGTTGAAAGAACAGCTTGTTGAAGTACTCGATACGCTGACAGAACGTGAACAAAAAGTGCTGAAACTCCGGTTTGGGCTTGAAGACGGAAGAGCGCGCACGCTTGAAGAAGTCGGAAAAAGGTTTGATGTAACACGAGAAAGGATTCGCCAGATCGAAGCGAAAGCGCTTCGTAAACTGAGACATCCAAGCAGAAGCAAGAAACTAAAGGATTACCTCGAATAGTTCGTAGGATTCAAATGGGCAGTGAAATATGATAAAGTTAAGCAAGCGGCTTAAGACGATTGCACAGCAAATAGAAATAGGGCAAACCATGGCCGATGTCGGGACTGACCATGGTTTTTTATCGCTGTATTTATGGGAAAACGGCCGGTGTCCCAAAGTGATCATGACGGACATCAGCGCAGGTTCTTTACATAAGGCGATAGAAGCTTTTGAACGGCGGTTCAGTCATTCAGATATCCATTTTCGTTTGGGTGATGGCCTTGCGCCGATCGAAGAGAGCGAAGTGGATGTTGTTGTCATTGCGGGCGTGGGCGGCGTGCTGATGACGCATATCTTTGAAAGCGATCTATCAAAAACGGCATCATTTCGCAGATATATATTGCAGCCAAGAAACGGCAGCGGGAAACTGAGATACTGGCTTGATCAAGCGGGATTTAAAATCGTTTCGGAATTGCTTGCAGAAGAGGGGAAACGGGTATGCGAAATCTTGGTGGTAGAACCTCCTCAATGCATAGAGGCACGGCCATCGCTGGATGATTATCCGGATGAAATCGAATACGAAATGCCTCGCAACTTGGCGGGAAAAAACGAAAAAACATTTAAACTGTTTATCAATGAAAAACTTAACATAGAAAAACAAATCTTAAAAGCGATGATTGACGGGAAAACAGAGGATATTGAGAAAAAAAGCAAGATTGAAAACAGAATCAAATTTCTGGAACAGATCGATGCAAATTTGGATGTTATTCTTGAGGCATAGCAAAGGAGGCGAAAATGGTTTTTGATCAAATTGTGGCGGTCATGGAAGAGATCGCAAATCCTGAACTTGCCGTGGAATGGGACAATTCAGGCGTGCAGCTATACGTCGGTTCAAAAGAGATCAAGCGCGTATTGGTCACGCTGGAAATCACAAGAGACGTGATCCATGAAGCAAAAGAAAAGGCCGTTGACCTTATCATTACACATCACCCTCTTTTGTTCAGCCCTTTGCGCAAAGTTGACAACAATACGATCATTGGAAACCATTTTATTGAATTGATCAAAGCGGACATTTCTGTCTATTCGGCGCATACGAACTTTGATGTGGTAGATGGGGGAAACAGTGATTACATCGCTTTCAAGTTGAACCTCGCGAACACAGAGAAGTTTGGCGGAAATAAAAGTTACATCGGAAGCATGGGGGAACTTCCTGCGAAGATGTCTTTTGAAGCGGTTTGCAGCTATGTGAAAGACGCTTTAGGACTGGAACATATCAATGTTGTCGGAAATCCTTTGACGCCAATCCAAAAAGTTGGAATTTGCAGTGGTGCCGGAAGCAATCGGGATACGATCGATGAAGCGGCAAATTCAGGATGTGAGCTATATATTACAGGAGATGTCAGGTACCATGATGCGCAGTATGCTCTGGAAAAGGGCATATGCCTGATCGACGCGGGGCATTACGGTACGGAAAAGTTCTTTGTAGAAAATCTTGCTGCAAAGCTTAAAAAGGCGATCGGCAGTGACGTTGAAATTATTTTATCAGCAATAAATATTGATCCATTTGTGACATATCCATGATATACTATCATAGATCATAAAAAATTGGGTAAGCCAGACAGCTGCGTGTCGCGAATGCGACATGAGGAAAGTCCGGGCTCCACAGGGCGAGGGTGCCGGATAACGTCCGGCGAAGGTAACTTTAGGGAAAGTGCAACAGAAACATTCCGCCGAAACAGGTTATGCTGTGGTAAGGTTGAAATGGTGAGGTAAGAGCTCACCGGCGGCATGGTAACATGCCGGCCGTGTAAACCCCACTCGGAGCAAGGCCAAATAGGGCGCAAAAAGCGGCTGCCCGTCGCTGCCCGGTTGGTAGGCCGCATGAGCCTGTCGGTAACGGCAGGCCTAGATAGATGGTTGTCAAATACAGAACCCGGCTTATAGACTTGCCCATTTTTGAATCAATTGCTCCAATGCCTCGCTTTTAAAACGGGGCATTGGATTTTTCTACAACAATCACATCATTTGAGAAACGACGGAAATAATATGGAACAAATTTCAAGATACGTCGTCTAATGAAAAGCAAATCATACAAGCTTATTTTTTAAGTAGCTAAAAAACAAATGGAGGTATACATTTAATGAGAAAGTTCATGAGCGTTATCTTGGTCGCAGCGTTGCTTGCGGTTTCCGCGGTACCTGTCTTTGGTTCATCGCCTGAGGGCGGCGCGGCGCTGGAGCGTGCGATCCAAAGGGCAAGGGCTGTCATTGATATCCCAAGGGAAGCATCTATTTTTGAGCATAGTTCATGGGAAGACCCTGCAAACGGAGGGAGAACATGGAGTTTGAACTGGCGTGACCAAAATTTTGACTTGTCATACTCTGTGACAATCAATGATGAGGGAACCATTTTAAATTTCTTCGCGAACCAACGAAGAGAAGATGGTGGACTTGGGACGATGAGTCGTCAACAAGGGCAAAGGATTGCTGAGGAATTTTTATCCAAAGTAGCACCGTCTGAAATCGATGACATCCGGTTAAGGGATTTTCATTCAAGCGAATGGCGATTTACCTACATCTTTGGCGCTTATATGAACGGATTTCCCGTAAGCGACATGATGTTTTCCATCGATGTGGATCAAGTGACCGAACGTGTATCCAGTTATTTCGGGCCTAGTAATTTTAACAGAGACATGGCGTTTCCTGTACCGGAAGAAAAAATAAGCGCAGCGGAAGCAAAAGAAGCATTCATCGAAAGTGGAAGTCTTTCGATTGAATATCGCTCGTTTTTTGATTTTCATGATCAGCAAATGATTATATTTCCTGCGTTGATCATCAATACAAGCCAATTTGTCGATGCAGAATCGGGAGAGATTGTATCCGGCACCAATATGCATTGGGCTTCAGCCAGAGGTTTTGGCGGTGCCCAAGATGGCATGGGCGTGGCAGAGAGTGAGCTTACGCCCGGAGAAAGAGATGCCGTTGACAATGTGGCGGGAATGATCACAAGGGAACAAGCGGTCAGATACGCAACGTCAAGAGTGCCGAGCTTGTCTGCTTCATCAACACTGACACATGCGCATTTGAGTGCCAGATTTGATGACAGAGCGATTTTTGACTGGCATTTGCAATTTGAAGATTACGCTGCGACGATCAATGCAGTGACCGGAGAATTGGTTTCGTTCTTCAATTTCGGAGGCCAGCAAAGAAACAGGCCGTCAACGACAGTATCCATTGAAACTGCAGAGCGGACAGCGCGTCAGTTTATCAACAGCGTTGCTGCGGACAGATTCAGTCAAACCGTGTTTGATGAAAACCGAAGCACTTCACGCATTCAGCCATTACCGGCTATTGAAAACTTCTCGTACACCTTTACGTTTATCAGGACTGTAAACGGCGTTAATTTCCCGCATAACTTTATTTCAATCGCTGTTGATTCATCAAGCGGCAGAATAACGCATTACCATCTAAATTGGCACGATGGGTTACAATTCCCTGCGATCACGGGCGGAATATCGATGGAAGAAGCATTTGATATCTATGCGGCAGACAGTGGGTTTGGCTTGTTGTATACGCGTATATCGGACGACAATATGAAATTGGTGTATGGATTTATGAGTTCACCTATTTTTTCACTCGATCCTGCGACAGGGGCTAAAATCGGACATGACGGCCAGCCATTCAGGCCTCTCGTAAGTGTACTTTCGTATGATGACATTGAGGGAAGATGGTATGAAGAGACCGTCAGGATATTGCTTGACAACGGATTTTTCCTACCCGGAAGCAGCTTTAACGGAAGTGCTGAAATCACGCAGGAAGAGTTTTTAAGATATTTGTACGCGCCGATGCAATCCTTTTTCTCACAAGACGAATTTTATAATATGCTCGTTCAAAACAGAATGATCACGAGAGAAGAAATCGCACCGGACAGTATTTTGGCCAGACAGGATGCGGCGAAGTTCGCAATCCGGTATTTAGGGCTTGAAAAGGCAGCGCAGGACGACAGTATATTCATCAATCATTTCAATGATACAATTGCTGAGGGATATCTCGGCTATACGGCGCTTGTCAGAGCGCTGGGCATCATGCAAGGCGATACAAGGGGCAACTTCAATGGAGCTTTCAATATGACCAGAGCACAATCAGCCGTCGTCATACTGAATTTACTGAATAGCAGATAAAATAAGAAATTCATAAGCACGTAAGCCGGTTGTCGCAAAGATGGCCGGCTTTTTGCTTTTTATAACATTGGCATACACATAAACTTATGATATAATATTGAAGATTAGATGTATGGCAAAATGGAGGAATTAAGGAATTCATGAGGCTTGGAATTGATGTAGGCTCTACGACCGTTAAACTTGTGTTGCTTGACCAAAATGGAGAGATTTTATTCAGCAAATATGAAAGACACATGTCGAATGTATTTCATAAAGTAGCGGAACTGATAGAAGAATTGCATGAACAATATAAAGAAACAGCAGTCAGAGCAACGATAACAGGCTCAGGCGGGCTTTCGCTTTCGTCACTCCTTGGCATTCAGTTCGAGCAGGAAGTCATCGCAGCCAGCAGGGCGGTCGAAACGCTGATTCCTGACACCGATGTAGCGATTGAGCTTGGCGGAGAGGATGCGAAAATTACATTTTATGGGTCAACGATCGAGCAGCGAATGAACGGTACGTGCGCAGGCGGTACCGGTGCGTTTATCGATCAAATGGCAATTCTTTTGAACAGCGACGCAACAGGCCTGAATGAGGCTGCGAAGAATTATAAATTGATTTATCCGATCGCTGCGAGATGCGGCGTTTTTGCGAAGACGGATATCCAGCCGCTTCTCAATGAGGGGGCGAGCATTGAAGACATTTCTGTTTCGGTTTTTCAGGCAGTCGTCAATCAGACGATCAGCGGGCTTGCTTGCGGAAGACCGATCAAAGGCAATGTCGCCTTTTTGGGTGGGCCGCTTGCATTTTTACCTGAGCTCAGGAAACGTTTTGTTGAAACGCTTGAACTTTCTGATGATCAAATCATATTTCCGGAGGAGTCAAAGTATTTTGTCGCCATCGGCGCTGCGATGATGGCTGAAAAAAACGAGCCGCAAAAAATATCCGAACTTCTTTCAAGAATTCAAAATGCAAATCCCGATGTGGTTTCAGATACAAAATATATGGAACCTCTGTTTCAGAATGATGAAGAATATCGCGAATTTACGAACCGCCATGATCAAAACAAAATCAAAAGGCGTGACATACAAAAAGCCAAAGGCAAAACGTTTTTGGGAATCGACGCAGGCTCTACGACAACGAAAGCCGTTCTCATAGACGAAGACCACTATCTGCTATACTCATTTTACCAGAGCAATGAGGGCAAACCGCTGGAGGCGGTTATGAGCATGCTGAGTGAGCTTTATAGCTTGCTTCCGGAAGACGCGTTTATTGCAAATTCGACCGTGACAGGTTACGGTGAGGGGTTCGTTCAAACGGCGTTTAAAGTTGACTTTGGCGAAATTGAGACGATGGCGCATTTCAGGGCTGCGGAAGAATTTTTACCGGGCGTTGAATTTATTCTCGATATCGGCGGCCAGGACATGAAATGTATGGAGATCAAGGACGGCGCGGTGTATAACATCATGTTGAACGAAGCATGTTCATCGGGCTGCGGTTCTTTTATTGAAACGTATGCGAAATCGGTCGACATGGACGCGGACAGCTTCGCGCAAGAAGGACTTTTTGCGAAAGCGCCCGTTGATCTTGGGACAAGATGTACCGTATTTATGAACTCAAAGGTAAAACAAGCGCAAAAAGAAGGCGCGACAATCGGGGACATTTCGGCGGGACTATCATATTCCGTTATCAAAAATGCATTGTATAAGGTCATTAAACTGCGAAATACCGATGACGCCGGTGAAAAAATCGTCGTTCAAGGCGGGACGTTCATCAATAACGCGGTTTTAAGAAGCATCGAAAAAATATTTGGAAAGCACGTAACAAGGCCTGACATCGCAGGCTTGATGGGGGCGTACGGGTCAGCTTTGATCGCGAAAGAAAATTATATTGAAGGCACACAGTCGTCGATTATGACACTTGCGGAGATGAAACTTTTTACAGTTGATAATTCCCATACAAGATGCAACGCATGTGAAAACCGATGCCTTTTGACGATCAATAAATTCAACGATAGTTCAAGGTTCGTTACAGGGAACAGGTGTGAAAAGGGAGAGGGACGAGAGAAAACAACCGGAAATCTTCCGAATTTGTATGAGTATAAGGCGAAAAGACTTTTTTCATATGAGCCGCTTACCGATAAGCATGCAAAAAGGGGCAGCGTAGGCATACCGAGAGTCCTCAATATGTATGAGAATTATCCGTTCTGGTTTACTTTTTTTACGAAATTGGGATTCAGGGTCGTTTTGTCGCCACAGACAACGAAAGCACTCTACGAGAGCGGGATGGAGACCATTGCATCGGATACAGCGTGTTATCCGGCAAAGATTGTACACGGACATATTAAGTGGCTTGTTGACAACGACATTAAATTTATATTTTATCCGTGCATCAACTATGAACGTGTAGAGGATGCAAGTGCGCAAAATCATTACAATTGCCCGATTGTTGCGACATATCCGGAAGTGATCGGGAACAATATGGACGATTTGTTTGAAGAAAAAGGCGTTCAGTTCGCTCAGCCATTTTTGCCGTATGACGATGATAAAAATCTTGCCAAAGCGTTGTACGCATATTTTGGAGAACTTGGAATTTCCATGTCGGAAATATCAAAGGCAGTGAAGAGCGCCCGCGCGGAGGATGCAAAATTTAAGGAAGACGTCAGGAAAGAGGGCGATCGCGCAATTCGGTATGCGAGAGGCCATAAGAAGAAATCAATCATTCTTGCAGGGCGGCCTTACCACATTGACCCTGAAATCAACAAGGGGATCGATCGACTGATCACGTCATTTGATATGGTTGTATTGACGGAGGATTCGATTGCCCATACAGTCAAATTAAACCGGCCGATTCGCGTCCTGGATCAGTGGATGTACCATTCAAGGTTGTACAGGGCGGCACTATTCGCGGGCGGCACGGATGACGTTGAAGTCATTCAGCTCAATTCGTTTGGGTGCGGCCTTGATGCTGTATCGACAGATCAAGTCGAAGAAATGTTAAAAAACACAAATAAGCTTTATACGGTGATTAAAATCGATGAGGGAACGAACCTCGGTGCCGCGAAAATAAGGGTACGTTCTTTGAAAGCGGCGATCGAAGCGCGGGAGAAGTATCGAATCAAGCGTATTGCGCATGAAAAGCCGTACAAAAGAAAATTCTTTACGGCTGAAATGAAAAAAACGCATACCATATTGATTCCTCAGATGTCACCGATTCATTTCCAGTTTGTTGAAGCTGCGCTTGGAAGCTCCGGTTATCAGGTGAAACTTTTGCCGCCTGTCGATAAAAATGCGGTTGAAGAGGGGCTCAAATACATCAACAATGATGCGTGTTATCCGACCATCGTCTCTCTTGGGCAAATCATATCTGCATTGAAATCAGGAGACTATGACCTCGACAAGACCGCGGTGTTTATGTCTCAAACCGGCGGAGGGTGCAGAGCAAGCAATTATGTTGCGCTCCTGAGAAAGGCTTTTACAGACCTGAACATGGAGCAGATCCCGGTTGTTTCAGTCAATATGGCGGGGCTTGAGAAGAACCCCGGATTTAAGCTTTCGTTGAGCTTGATCAAAAGAATGCTGATGAGTATGGTCTATGGTGATGTATTCATGAGGGTACTCTATGCGACGAGGCCGTATGAGGAAGTGCCGGGCTCCGCTGATGAACTTTTTGAAAAATGGTCTCACATCGCCGCTGAAAATATAAAAGATGGTAAAATTAAGACGTACAAAAAGAATCTGAAGTCCATCGTTCAGGCGTTTGATGAATTGCCGCTGATCGAAGGGTTGGTGAAACCAAAAGTCGGTGTTGTAGGGGAAATCCTTGTCAAGTACCATCCCACAGCGAACAATGATATTGTTGGCATTATTGAGAGAGAAGGCGGTGAAGCCGTCGTCCTCGACTTGATTGACTTTTTCTTATACGGAATGTATAGCGCAGAATATAATTTTAAGCATTTATCCGGCAAGTACAGCAAAATGATCATCAATAAGCTGGCAATCAAGTTTTTTGAAAAATACAGAAAACCTGCCAGAATCGCGCTTTCTGAAAGCAAGCG
>WQWG01000001.1 GCA_009785435.1 Clostridiales bacterium | reverse complement strand
CAAACTAAAAGGATGCAGGGCGCACTGTACGGCAATACTCTCTGACAAAGACGAAAACACGCTCACGGCGCTGGGCATAGACGTGACAAGCGATCCGGAGTATGTGACCACAAACTTATACTTCGGATAATAGGCAGGTTGCTTTCCCGTCTTAAAATAGTTGGTAAGGGAGTTTTACATGAGAAAAAAATCGTTAACAATCAGTGTTATTGCCGCACTATTAATCACCTCAATTTTGCTTTCCCAGCCAACATTTTCATATGCATCGTCAAATGACGATGCACTATCGGCGCAATCACAGCGAACCCTCAGTGAACAGCTCAGAGAACTTGAACGATTTCTGAAATACATTCATGAAAACCACAAAGACGAAGTCGACTTTGAAACGCTGATGGACGGCGCTTTCAGAGGCGCAATCGACGCCTTGGGAGATCCGCACAGCGTATTTCATGGAGATGCAGCAAGGCAGGCAACACCGCAGAGGGTCACAGGCGACTATGTGGGCATCGGTGTACAGATTGAGACCATTTCATCCGGTATGCTTGCAGGGAAAACCACGGTGCTGGAAGTCTTAGAGGGAAGTCCCGCGGAAAGAGCCGGGATAGCGCCGGGCGACTGGATTATAGCGGTTGACGGACAAGATGTTACATCACTGCTTTCGGTGCAAATCAGCCTCTTGCTCCGAGGAGAAGAAGGGACTACGGTCAGCGTGACAGTCGACAGAGGGCAGCAAGGTGAGCATACTTTCGTTATCGAACGGGGACGAGTGGTCATTACAAGCTCGTTTTATGAAATGATTGAAGACGGCATTGGATATATTAAACTCTTAAACTTTGACTACGGCAAGCTTGGTGAATTTAGCAGAGCAAAGCAGGAACTGATTCAAGCGGGTGCGAAATCTTTGATCATTGATGTCAGGGACAACCCCGGCGGCCTGATCAATCCGGCGCTGCAGATTGCCAACAGACTCGTTGAAGAGGGAGATCTTCTTCACTTGAAGCATCAGGGCGAAATGACGCAAACCGTGCAGGCAACGGAGCGGGAAAGAGAAAACGTTCCGGTCATACTGCTGATCAATGAAAACACCGGAAGCTCGGCGGAAATCTTCGCGGCAGCCTTACAGGACAACAACGCTGCAACGCTTGTTGGAACCAAAACCTACGGAAAAGGTACCATGCAAGTCAGAAGAGAAACCGGCAACGGAAACCGCTTCACGATTTCTGTATACCGATTTTTGAGGCCAAACGGAGAAGCCATCGAAAGCATCGGCATCACACCTGACCATGACGTGAGAAACCGCTTGGGCGAGCGTAGGGAAGAAGCCGCGAAAGCATATGAAACGTTTGCACCATTTATGGAAGAGACAAGGCCTGCTTTTGGAGATGCGGGGCTTAACGTGTTCGCGGCGCAACAGCGGTTGACATTGATTGGGTATAGCCCAAGCCTTACGGCGGTGATGGATGAAGCGACGGTAAGCGCAATCGCAGCGTTCCAAAGCGATCATGGCCTGTGGCCGGGCGGCATTTTGGACTTTACGACACAAAACAAAATCGAGCAAGTCACCTTATCCTATATCAACAATGACTCGGAAGAAGACCTGCAGCTCCTGAAAGCGATCGAGTTAGCGAAAAGAAATATTTGACACATGTGGAGAACGTATGAAAGTTTTATTCATCGCAACGGTTACCATGCATATCACATCATTCCACATACCGTATTTGAAGTGGTTTAAAGAACAAGGGTGGGAAGTCCATGTCGCGACGTATGGTGACGATGCAATTCCCTATTGCGACAAAAAACATGATCTAGCCATCCAACGCTCTCCGTTTCGATTCAGCAACATCAAGGCGTATTTTCAGTTAAAGAAGATTTTGAAAAATGAAAAATACGACATCATTCACGGACACACACCAATGGGCGGAGTACTGACGCGATTGTGCGGCAAGCCTCATAAAAAAGCCGGTACGCGTGTTCTGTATACCGCACATGGATTTCATTTTTGCAAGGGTGCGCCGCTTTTGAATTGGCTGCTCTATTATCCGATGGAGAAATGGCTTTCTCGATACACCGATGCATTGATCACGATCAATCAAGAAGATTATCACTTGGCAAGTCAAAAGATGAAAGCCAAAAAAACATACTACATCCCCGGAATCGGTGTTGACACAGCCAAATTCGAAAACCCGGCTGTTGATCGGGAAAGCAAACGCAAGGAATTGGGCATACCGCCGGATGCGACCGTACTCATATCCGTCGGTGAGTTAACCAAAAGGAAAAACCACCAAACCGCAATCAAAGCGGTCAGCAAAATCAAAAACGATAATGTCTACTATATCATCTGTGGTCAAGGGGAGCTTCACGAATCCTTACAAAGCCTGTGCAAAGCCTTGGGAATGGAACACCGCGTTCTTTTTTTAGGACACAGAACGGACGTGGTTGATTTGCTTCACATGTCAGATGTTTTTGTATTTCCGTCACGCCAAGAGGGATTGCCCGTCGCGTTAATGGAAGCAATGGCGGCAGGGTTGCCGTGTGTCGCGTCGAACATTCGCGGCAATGTGGATTTAATTGAGCATGGCAAAGGTGGATTCCTGTGCAATGTCAATGACGTTGGCGAATATAGTCGCGCGATTGAGGAAATGATTAACAAGCGTGATATGGGCACATATAACCAAACGCTCATGCAGAAGTTTGATCTTGCGGTTGTGATGCGCCAAATGGAAGCCATCTATCGCGAACAGCAATGAGGTGCGCTTTGTAAAGCGACCGGGCATTGAATTGCGGAAAAAGATTGAATAAAGGATAGCAAAGTGGTATCATAAAAGGATAATCGCTTTGAAGGATTTTTTTATGTTAACGAAAAAACGTTTGACGGTAATCTCTATTTTCATGCTGGTCATTTATTTTGGGTTGGCGCTGATTTTCAGAGAGAGTGTGATAGGGCGAGGAGAAGAAAGCTTGATGATGTTTGTCAGCAAGCTTGTGTTTTTGAGTACAAGCGCAACCATCACAACTGCTTTTCTATTGATTTTTATATTTAAAAAAGAGCTTATTCAAGATCAGTTCGCGACATTCAACCGCTATAAGCATTTGCTGCGGCTGATGGTGAAAAGAGACTTTGTGGCGCGTTACCGCAAAAGCGTTTTGGGTGTGCTGTGGTCGCTGCTCCATCCGTTGATGATGATGTTGGTCTTGACGGCCGTGTTTTCATTTTTGTTTGACCGACAGATTGAAAACTTCCCAGTATATCTACTGAGCGGTCTTATCATCTATGAGTTTATCAATGAATCCACCACGACTTCCATGACTTCGATCATCAACAACGAAGGTGTTATCAAAAAGGTGTACGTACCTAAGTACATTTTTCCTTTGTCCAGAGTGATTTCGTCACTGGTTCAGCTGGGTTTTTCCTTTTTAGCGCTTATCGCGGTGATGGTCATAACCGGTGCCTCGTTCAAGATTACGATGCTGTTGCTTCCGGTACCAATCCTATATACATTCATATTTGCTTTTGGTGTTGCGATGTTGCTTGCCGCGATGGCTGTTTTTTTCCGAGATGTAATGTATTTGTATAGTGTACTCATGCGAATGCTCTTTTTCCTGACCCCAATTATGTATCCCATGGATATGCTCCCAGAATGGTTACGACCGTTCATGGGTCTTAACCCTATATTTCAATTCATAGATTATTTTCGCGATCTGGTATTGTATGGCATGATTCCCGGACTGTGGGACAATGTGGTTTGCCTGAGCTTTGCTATGATGGCGTTGTGTGTTGGTATCTATGCGTTTATATCAAGGCAAGACAAGTTTATTTTGTATTTATAGAGAGAGTTTGACGATGAATGATATTGCGATATCGGTTCAAAATGTATCAATGAGATTCAATTTGAGCAAAGAAAAAATCACAGGGCTTAAGGAGTATGTGGTAAAGACTCTGAAGCGGCAAATTTCTTATGAGGAGTTTTGGGCGCTCAAGGATGTTAGTTTTGCCGTGAATAAAGGCGAAGTCTTTGGTGTGATGGGGCTGAACGGGGCGGGAAAATCAACGCTCTTAAAGATTATTGCGGGTGTGTTCAAGCCAACCGACGGTACTGTTTCTGTGAATGGCAGCCTTGCTCCGCTTCTTGAACTTGGTGCCGGTTTTGACCCTGAGTTTACGGCGAGGGATAACGTGTATATGAACGGCGCTATGTTCGGACACCCGCCGGAATATATGGCGGCTAGATACGATGAAATTATGGATTTCGCCGAACTGAGGGATTTCGAACATGTAGCCGTCAAAAACTTTTCTTCCGGCATGATGGGTCGACTGGGTTTTGCAGTAGCGACAAGTGTACAGCCTGAAATTTTGATTGTAGATGAAATCTTGGGCGTTGGGGATTATAAGTTTCAGAAAAAATGCGAAGAGCGCATAGACAATATGATTGCAAAAGGAATTACAGTCTTAGTGGTATCGCATAATATCAAGACGATCAAAGAGATGTGCTCCAGAGCCATTTTGCTAAAGAAAGGCGAAATCATATGCGTCGGGGATGTTGACGAAGTTTGTAAAGTATACGGGGACGGTTAGATGTATGATTTCAATTTTGTTGGCCTCCTATAACGGTGAAAAATATATTGCTGAACAGATTGATTCGTTACTTGGACAAACCGTTCAGGATTTCAAGCTATACATTTGTGATGATCAATCAACAGACAGCACATTTTCAATCGCCTTGCAATTTGCTGAGAAATACCCTGCGAAGATTTTTGCGATGCAAAATAAACAAAATTCAGGGAGTGCAAAGCACAATTTTATGAAAATGATGATCGCGCATAAAGATGATTATGTCATGCTTTGTGATCAGGACGATATATGGATGCCCGATAAAATTGAAAAGAGCTTGAAAAAGATGAAAGAGATGGAGAAAACATATGAGTTGTTTACGCCCATCCTGGTACATTCAGATCTAAAAGTGGTTGATGAAAATTTACGTGTTATTTCATCTTCTCATAGGAAGCGAGTAAACGCGGACGTTGAAAAGACGTCGCTTAACAATGTAATCGCAATGAATACTGTGACAGGCTGTGCGGCGATTTACAACCGTGCGCTTTCGAATTTGATTTTGGTTGAGCCTGATTTTATGGTGATGCATGATTGGTGGCTGGCGATCACAGCGGCTGCCTTAGGGAAAATTGGAACGATCGATGAGCCTACGGTTTTGTATCGCCAGCATGATAATAACGATATAGGCTCCAAAAAAACGCTGTCATTTGATCATACCTATTACTTTCTGAGACATATCGATACAATGGCATCAAACGTCAATGATTCATACAAACAAGCCGGGAGCTTTTTGCATTCAAATTACGAGAGATTGACGGAAGAGCAGAGGGATTTATTGAAGGCTTTTGCATCGATGTCGACATTGTCAAAAATCAACAGGTTGCGGACAATGCTGAAATACAAAACCTTTAAGCAAGGATTTACAAAAAAAGTGGCGAATATTATAATTTTATTGATAGAAAGGAGTGCTGCAAATTGAAAGGCATCATTCTCGCCGGCGGAGCCGGAACCAGACTTTTTCCACTCACTCATGTGACCAGTAAGCAGCTTTTGGCGGTGTATGATAAGCCCATGATTTTCTATCCTCTGTCAACGCTGATGCTGGCAGGGATCAGGGATATTCTGATCATTTCCACCCCGACAGATTTGCCGAATTTTGAACGCTTGTTGGGAGACGGAAGCAATATTGGTTTACGTCTTTCCTATAAAGTACAGCCCTCCCCGGATGGTTTGGCACAAGCATTTATCATTGGGGAAGAGTTCATAGGCGGTGACAGTTGTGCCATGGTTTTGGGCGACAACATATTTTATGGAAACGGGTTTTCACATCTATTGCAAAGTGCAGCGCGAAAAACAGAAGGGGCGACAGTCTTCGGCTATTATGTAGACGACCCTGAACGATTTGGCGTCGTGGAATTCGATGAAAGCGGCAAAGCCGTCAGCATTGAAGAAAAACCACAAACGCCTAAATCAAACTATGCGGTGACAGGCCTTTATTTTTATGACAATCGATGTGTGGAATACGCCAAAAGCCTCAAGCCGAGCGCACGTGGCGAGCTTGAGATCACAGACCTCAACCGCATATACTTAGAAAACGGCAATCTGGAGGTGAGTCTCCTGGGGCGTGGATATGCGTGGCTTGACACGGGAACCATTGATAGCTTGATGGACGCGTCAAATTTCATCATGGCAGTTGAAAAACGTCAGGGCATCAAAATATCGGCCATCGAGGAAATCGCATACCGCATGGGCTTTATTGATGCAAAGCAACTGGAAGCAAATGCAACGGCCTACGGGAAGTCTCCGTACGGTGATTATTTGAGAAAGGTATTGAGCGGAAAAATTCGATGAAAATAACAGAGACAAGATTACCGGGCGTATATATTATTGAACCTCAAGTGTTCGGTGATACTCGTGGTTGGTTCATGGAAACCTATAGTAAAATAAAGATGCCGCAAGTCGAGTGTGATTTTGTACAGGACAACCACTCGTATTCGGCGCAAAAGGGTACGTTGCGCGGCATTCACTTTCAATATGCACCCATGGAGCAGGCCAAACTTGTGCGTTGTATAAGAGGTGCAATCATGGATTATGCCGTGGATTTGCGTTCAAACAGCAACACGTACAAACAATGGATTTGCGTGGAGCTATCGGCGGAGAACAAGAAGCAGTTGTTCATCCCAAGAGGCTTCGGACATGCGTTTGTGGCGTTGGCCGACGATGTTGAGGTCATGTACAAAACAGACAATTATTACAGTGCAGCGCATGATGGGGCGGTGCTTTGGTCAGATACCGAGATCGGCATCGATTGGGGCGTGAAAGACCCCATCTTGTCGGACAAGGACAAAAATGCGCCGATGCTTAAGGAGATAAAATGATGAAGATACTTGTAACGGGCGGTGCCGGATTCATCGGCGGAAATTTCATCCATGAGACGATCAAGAAGTATCCGGAGGATATTGTTATCTGTGTTGATAACCTGACGTATGCAGGCAACATGGAGACATTATCGCCCGTCATTGATCACAAAAATTTTCATTTTGAAAAGGCAGATATTTCGGATGCGACAGCGATAAGAGCGATATTCGATAAGTATAGACCTGATTATGTCATCAACTTTGCGGCAGAAAGCCACGTGGACAGAAGCATTGACAATCCGGGTGTATTTTTGACGACCAACATCATCGGTACGCAAGTGCTTCTTGACGCATCTCGGGAATATGAGGTGCAGAGGTATCATCAGGTATCCACTGACGAAGTATACGGTGATTTGCCGCTTGACAGACCGGAGCTGTTTTTTACCGAGGAAACGCCGATTCATACGTCCAGCCCCTATTCGGCGTCAAAGGCGGGGGCGGATCTGCTTTGCCAAGCGTATGTTCGAACATATAAAATGCCGATTACCATATCCCGTTGCAGTAATAATTACGGGCCGTATCATTTCCCCGAAAAACTCATTCCGCTGATGGTCACCAATGCGATGCAAGACAAGCCGCTGCCGGTGTATGGCAAAGGCGAGAATGTGCGGGATTGGTTGTATGTCATCGACCACTGCAAGGCAATCGATTTGATTGTGCGGTATGGAACGCCGGGCGAAGTGTACAACATCGGCGGACACAACGAGAGGCGAAACATTGATGTTGTGAAAGAGATCATCAAACAACTGGACAAACCGGAATCATTGATTCAATACGTCACCGACAGACCGGGACATGACCTGCGCTATGCAATTGACCCAACGAAGATCACCAATGCGCTTGGCTGGGTTCCGGAAACGGCATTTGAGGATGGACTGCGCCAAACGATACAATGGTATCAAGACAATCGAACGTGGTGGGAGAATGTCCTGAGTGGTGCCTACAGGAGTCAATCATGATATTGGTGACCGGGGCAACCGGCCAATTGGGCAGTGACGTTGTATCGGAGCTGAAACAGCGCGGACTGAAATGTCTTGGCGTGGATTTGACTGAACTTGATATAACCGATGCCAAGGGCGTTCAAACATTCTTGAAAGAACAGGAGCCGTCTTGTGTCATTCATTGTGCGGCGTATACGGCCGTGGACAACGCCGAGGATGAGCAAGTACTTTGCATGAAAGTCAATGCGGACGGAACAGAAAATCTTGCACAGGTTTGTCGTGAAATAGGCGCGGAAATGATATACATCAGCACCGACTATGTGTTTGGCGGCGATGGCGATGTGCCGTATGAAACGGACGCCCCCAAAGACCCGAAATCGGTGTATGGGAAAAGCAAGCTTTCCGGTGAAGAAGCCGTGTTGCGGCATTTGGACGCCTATTATATTGTCAGAATTTCGTGGGTGTTTGGGCAGAATGGAAACAATTTTGTGAAGACGATGCTGAAACTGGCTGAAACCAGAGATGAACTCAATGTGGTGAACGACCAGATCGGCAGTCCGACATACACACCGGATTTGGCTGTGCTGTTATGCGACATGGCACTTTCCGGAAAGCACGGCGTATACCACGCGACCAACGAAGGATTTTGCTCATGGGCGGAGTTTGCGGCGGAGATCATGAGACAAAGCGGAAGCGCTTGCAAGATCAATCCAATCCCGTCTTCGCAGTATCCGACAAAGGCGGTGCGCCCCAAAAATTCGAGATTGTCGAAGGCAAGCTTGGATGAAGCAGGATTTAAGAGGTTGCCGGAGTGGAAGGCGGCGTTAAGGGCGTATGCAACGGAAGAGAGACGACCATAAATGAAGAGAGTGTTAATTCTTAACCCATATCTTGCGACATTGGGCGGTGGGGAAAAGCAAATGGCGCATTTGTGTCGTTTTATAGAGTGCTATTGCAACCATCAGGTGCAGATTGAGATTGTCGCATTCAGCGATGGAACAGCGGATGAGCCCGGCAAGAATGCGGTGACTATGGATACGATTATGGAGAAGTTTAACGTTCGGTTACGCTGTACATCCATTCGAAAAGTGGAATTTTCGTCTCAGCGAAGTACCATGCGCATCATCAAAAACCTGCTCACGATTGGCAATATGACGCGGCAATACGATGTGTTTATCAACTCCATGTATTTCAGCAAGCATATCGGAAGAGCAAAAAAAAATCTATACATTTGTATGTTTCCGCCCAAAAAATTCTTGTGGGACCCGAACGATCGCTTCAAATGTGCGGCAGAAAAGGTTCTCAATGTGCTCTTTTTTCACAGTTATGATTTGTTTCTTCCGATTTCAGCGTTCAGCAATCGGTGGATGGAAACATATTGGAAGAAAAGTCGAAAATATGAGATTGTTTATCCGCCTGTCTTCTCAGAGGACAGCGTGGTGGGGCAATACGATGAAAACGAAAAAAAGAACATCATTATCAGCGTAGGGCGTTTTTTTGTTGGAGGCCATTGCAAAAAACAATTGGAAATGGTGCAATGCTTCCTCGACCATGAAGGTGTGCTAGGGGATTATGAATATCACTTGGCAGGCTCGGTGTTTCAGAATGAAGAAAAAGATGTGTTGTATCTGAGCCAAGTCAGAGAAATTGCCCAAAAATCCAATCGCATTTTCATTCACGAGAATTGCTCGTTCGAAGCATTGATTTCATTATATAAGCAAGCGAAAATATTCTGGCATGCGACCGGATATGGTGTTGATGAAAACGCAGAGCCGGATCAAATGGAGCATTTCGGCATCACGACGGTGGAAGCCATGAGTTATGGCGTTGTGCCTGTGGTGATCAACCAAGGCGGTCAGCAGGAAATCGTTGACGAAGAAAAGGATGGATTCCTTTGGTGTGATGAGGGTGAATGGATTCAGAAGACGGTTCAAGTCATCCAAAATGAACAGAAACGAAAAGAAATGGCCGTGCAGGCCGTTGAGAAAGCAAAAAGGTTTTCTGAGGAAGCCTTTGATCAGCGATATACAAAAGTGTTTGACGGTTTGCGAATTTGACCAAGCAGGAAGATCAGTAGGGAGGTACAGAACGATGGGACAGATGATGTGTGCTTTGCGCAGTCGTACATACCATTTCTTGAGAAGGGTTTATCATGCGTTGCCGATGTCCGATTCAACCAGAAGGATTGCCAAAAAGAAGTTTTTGAAGTTGATGAACCGAGAGCCTGTGATCACACCGTATGGTCAATGGATTACGGAAAACGAGCCTACGGAAGATGCGTTGAACATGCAAAAGAAGCATGTTTTTCAGACCCGTCCGCTGATTAGTCTGGTGCTTCCGATGACAGATATGTCGGCGGATGATTTTAAAGAACTCTTACATTCGATCAAAGCACAGACGTATGAAAGTTGGGAGTTATGCATCTTTAACAGAAACGATACGACGAATTCTGAAATAGCCAATTTGTGCAGTTCAGATCAACGAATCAAGTATAATCACACCAGCGAAGACAACATGACGGGTGAGTATATCGGATTTTTAAGTTATGACGATACTCTTGCTCCATTTGCATTGTTTGAGATTGTGAAAGCAATTAACGAACATCAGGATATAGACTTTATTTATGCTGATGAAGATAAAATGAACGAACATGAACGGTATGAACCACAGTTCAAACCTGATTTTGCACCGGATACGCTTCGCTCCACAAACTATATCGGAAGTTTCTTTGTGGTAAGCCAAGCCATTGCGAATGCTTTGACGCACGAAGTGGCGTTTGCGCAGGATCGGTATTACGAGCTTGTTTTGCGTGTCGGTGAGCAGGCCAGCAAGGTGCATCACATTGCCAAAATATTAAATCATAAACGCGGAAATGCGCATCCAAGCGCTTCGCCTGATCCGGACTCGGAAGCAATTCAATCGCACATTACCAAGCACTTGGACTTGAAAAGCACGGTGGAGCGCACTGAGCTGGATGGTGTATTCAATGTTGTGTACGAGGTTATCGGAAATCCGAAAGTGTCCATCGTTATTCCGAACAAGGATCATTTGGAATTGCTTAAGCCTTGTGTGGACTCCATTCTGGAACTTACAACCTATGACAACTATGAAATTGTCATTGTTGAAAACAACAGCGTTGATGAAGAAACGTTTGCGTATTATCGCGAGCTTGAATTGCTGCCTCACATTCACGTTCTCCGTTACCCAGGTACGAAGTTCAATTATCAAAAAATCATCAACCACGGTGCAAAAAATTGCACAGGCGACTACATCATGCAGCTGAACAACGATACGCAAATCCTTACTCCGAACTGGTTGGAACTCATGCTTGGATTTGCTCAGCGATCAGATGTGGGTGTCGTAGGCGTGAAACTGTATTATCCGGATATGACGATACAACATGCGGGCGGGATATTCGTTCCGGGAGAATCGTTCACGGAGCATATATTCGTAGGGATTCCGAAGTATGCACATGGTTATATGAATCGTGCGTTTTTGATTCAAAATATAAGTTGGGTGACGGGAGCCTGTGTTTTAAGCCGAAAGGAGATCTATGAACAGGTCGGTTTCATGGATGAAGATTACGAAATTTTCTACGGTGACGTAGATTTTTGTATGAAAGCAAAGGCGTTGGGAAAAACCATTATATTTCATCCATTCGTGGAATTGATTCATTATGAAGGCAAAACGCGCGGGAACCCCCTGCCGCCGGAAAAATATAGGATATTGCAAAGAGATAAGGATTTATTCATGAGCAAATGGCAGAAAGCGCTGGAACAAGGAGACCCGTACTACAATCCTACTATTAAAAAATTATGGACTTATAACTCAGGAACAGGTATGTTGTAATAAATCGCTATAAAAATTGATGGGTTGAGGAGATCGCTAGAATGAAATGGTTTGGGAAAAAGCAGCACAAGAGCAATACCGGGTACTGTGTGATTTGTGAAAAGACAGTGACGTTCATTGAGTATGAAAAATGGCTGAGGGATTATTATAGATGCAATGCTTGTGATTCTATTCCGAGACAAAGAGCAATCATAAACGCACTTAACACTTTTTTGCCGAATTGGAGGTTGCAAGCAATCCATGAATCTTCTCCATGCGGCATATCTTCGGATTATATCAAACGCAACTGTAATGATTATTCCGAATCTCAATTTTTTTTGGATAAAGAATATGGCCTCGAATCGGAAGGGATAAGATGCGAAAACTTGGAATGCATGACGTTTGGCGATGAAGTGTTTGACATTTTCGTTACGCAGGATGTTTTGGAACATGTTATGAATCCGGAATTGGCCTTTGCAGAGATACATAGAGTGTTGCGCAAAGGTGGAAAGCATGTTTTTACGATGCCGTGGTATCCGCAATATTCGAAATCTATACAGCGTGTACGTATGGAAAACGGAAACTTGGTACATATGTTAGAACCAATGTATCATGGAAATCCCGTTAACTCCGAGGGTTCCATTGTGACATATGATTGGGGTTTAGATTTTATTGATTTTATCCACACACATGCAAACATGTCGACGATGGTTTATCTTTACAAAGATCGAAATTTAGGACTTGACGCCGATTTTTTACATGTTTTTATTAGCTTTAAAAGTTGATTCGTATAAAACAATTAGAAAAAATGAAACAGGAGAATAATTTATATGAAGAAATTCATAAAAATATGTTATAAATGTCTACGTGGCATTTATAGAGTATTACCCCTTTCAACGTCCACAAGAATAAAAATCAAAGGTTTCGTTATTCGTGGATTATCAAAATTTCAAAACTCATTGGGCTACAATGGTACAATTGTGGGAAGTCAATATTCATTTGATGCGGAAAACCTTGACATCAAAGATGAAATAATCAACATTTACACACAATATGTGGATGATATTCTTCAGACGGGCAAACGATGCGATGAATTTGTTGAATATAAAGAAAACCATATTGCATTTACAGACAAAGATGTAAAGCCAATCGCGTTTTATCTTCCGCAGTTTTACACCTTTCCCGAAAACGATGAGTGGTGGGGCAAAGGTTTCACGGAATGGACAAATGTGACGAAGTCCATGCCTCGGTTTTTAGGCCATTATCAACCGCATTTACCATATGACAGTACCTTTTACGACTTGAACAACGTTGAGATTCTGAAAGGACAGGTCTCTCTTGCTAAAAACTACGGAATTTATGGATTCTGCTTTCACTATTATTGGTTTAGTGGGAAAAGGCTTTTAGAGAAACCGTTAAATAATTTTTTGAAAACAAAAGAGGGACTCGATTTCCCTTTCTGCATTAGTTGGGCGAATGAAAACTGGAGTAGGCGTTGGGATGGTTCCGATCAGGAAATATTGATGGCTCAAAAACACTCAGATGAAGATGATTTGGCTTGTATTGCGGATATATGTCAATATGTCCGTGACGAACGTTATATCCGCATTAAAGGGAAGCCACTGATTATTATATACAATGCTTCCTTGCTTCCCGATGCCAATAAGACAATAAAAATTTGGAGAGACTATTGTAAAGAAAATGGGATTGGAGACATCTGCTTGGCCGGCGCTCAAACAAACCCCACGAAGGATCCTTTGGTTTACGATTTTGACGAAGCGGTAGAATTTCCACCGCATTATTATTGGTTGGCTGCGTCCAATATTACTCAAAAAATGACTCCGATAACAGATAAGCATGGTTTGAGTATATATGACATGGAGGAATATATAGAACAAAAACGGCATTACTCCATCCAGCCGGAAAAAATCTATAAAAGCATATTCCCAAACTGGGATAATACTCCGCGGAAAGGAACAAACGGCATTGTCTTTCAGATGAATCCGCAGTTGTATAAAAAATGGTTGTTGGACATTATAAATTATACCAAAGAAAACCGTGAATCCGGAGATCGATTTATCTTTATTAATGCGTGGAACGAATGGGCGGAAGGAGCGCATTTGGAGCCTGACCGTAAATATGGTTATGCGAACCTTCAAGCCACGGCGGACGCAATTTGTGAGTTGCGCGAATAGCAGCTTTGCAGAGGCAGAGCTTTTTAGTGATAATTCAAAACGGAAGTGAGGTATTTATGGTCACCCTATTTTATATTGCAAATACAGCGATTGATTCAATTACACTCAAAAACTGGCTGCAGCACGAGTCGATTGAACATCTTTTCTTTATTTCGCATGTGAACCCACGTGAAGAGATTGCGCAATATCTTGTTTCTGAGTCAAAAATCACATACGAATCTGCTGAAAAGCATCTTGCTCAACAGATTCTTCGTTTGTGCCAACAAAGAACAGCTAAGTCTGAAATATTATTTGTTGAAGACGGTATGTTGATTGATGATAATTCCATAATGAATTTATCTCAAGCTCTCCATGCTGCCGAACGACATGGTGTGGCGTTGCCTCGGCATGATGGTTCATCTTTTCTTTCAGTTTCTCGCAATGGAGAAAGTGTTTCGAATGAATATTATAAAAAGTTTTCTGAATTAATGCCATTTTATCATCTCGTGCCATACAATGATACCTCATGTGTAATGATAAAGCGAGACGTCTTTGATTTATTATGGCCAAGAATTGCTTCACAATCAACATCTTCGTCATTATATTATGTGCTTCAAAATTTCTGTCTTTATGCATGTGATTGCGGATATTCTGCAATTTCATGCAATCGTGCCTTTCTGCGCATATGCGGATGGAATATTCCCTACGACCAATTGGAGCAGGATAATATAACGGGTCAATTTTCATATATACCATATTTGCACGAACGCTATTTATTCAGCGGAATCCCCGCAGTTGATTATTTTTCAGAAAGTTTGTGTGGAATAAACACCACTCCCAAAATTTTGTTTGATTTGGATGTTCTTCCGCCATTTTATAATGGAACATCAGAATATAGTCTTTCAATACTTTGGACATTTTTGAAACTTTATGGAGACAAATATGATATAACAGTTTTGGTAAGCGAAGAAGCGGACGCGTTTCATCGCATTTCAGAGCAGGGTGTTAAAGTAATTGGAAAAACTTCTAGCCAAATTTTTGATCTTGCGATTGTGCCATATAATCTTTATCGTTTAAATGGTCAACTGTTTTTAAATAAACATGCTTTACGCGTTGTCTATTGCATGTTGGATGTTATTGCGCTACGTTGCAATTATCTGAATGCTGTGCATACAGATTTTGAAATGAATTTGCGATTATCCTTTAAGCTCTGCGACGGTATATTGTGTATTAGTGAATATACAAGGCAAGATGCGATGAAGTATTTTTTAGATGACAAAGATCTTTCAGGCATCCCAATGAAGGCGATTTGGCCAGGGGTGCGGTCACTTCCGGATATCGCGAAACCTGCTGACATGCCATTTGACAGGTTCATATTGGTTATGGGAAACAGCTATAAACATAAACTACTTAGCGAAACAGTAGAATCATTATCTAAAAGCGAATATAATTTCATTGTTGTGGGACTGGGTAACGGAGAGTTCATACATCCTAATATATTCGGATATGACAGCGGATGGTTGAGCAATGAGAACATGGCGTATTTCTTTAAAAAGTGCGATATGCTCGTATTTCCAAGTTGCTATGAGGGGTTTGGACTGCCTATTGTCTCAGCGATCCAGGAAAAAAAACCTGTAGTATTGCACGATAATGGTATGAATCGTGAAATAACGGAAGCTCTTAACGAAAGGGAAGAATGCTGTTCCTTTTACCGGGAATTCGACGAGCTTCCGATGATCATTGAAAATGCTTTGAAAAACAGCATTGATCAAGTCCAAACATTATGGAGTTGGGAAGATTGCGCGGCAGAGTTGGACCATTTTTTTTATGAGTTGCTGAATAAGGATGTCGATATCGTTAAGTTAAATGAGCGTTGGAGATTATTTAATTTTCTGGAATCCATGCAGCCAGAACAACAGATAATAGAAAGAATGGTCGCGCATGGATTTCGTGAGTTGATAAAGAACAGCCTTCGCATCAGGCTTCCCAGATTATATAAAATTTTAAAGGCGGTATATCAAAAATTGAAATAATGAAGATGATTATCTACGATAATCATCTTCAAATCGTACAATATCATCTTCACCCAGATACTCCCCATTTTGAACTTCAATAACTTCTAAAGGCAATTTTCCGGGATTAAATAACCTGTGTTTCTGTCCGGCTGGAATATAAATGCTCTCGCCGCTGTTCAGCCGTTTTTCGGTATCTTCAATTGTAACGACGGCTGTGCCGGAAACGATCACCCAGTGTTCGCTTCTATGGTAGTGCATTTGATAACTCAGGCGCTTATCAGGCAAAACGGACAGGCGCTTGACCTTGTAAAAATCGCTGTTTTCTAAAACTGTAAAAGAGCCCCATGGACGATATTCCGTCAGATGGAAGTCTGCACGGGCATCTTGTCGTTCATGCAATAGACTCACGACTTCCTTGACTCTTTGGGTTTGATCGCGGTGACATATCAACAACGCGTCTTTTTGGTCAACGACGATAACGTTTGATACACCAATCATAGCAATGGCTTTGTTGCCCTCAGAATAAACCATGTTATTGTTGCAGTCAATCATGATTTCATCGTTAAAGTAAACATTGCCTTGGTGATCTTGTTTGGTTTCATATTTATCATAAAACGTGGTGAAATTGCCAAGGTCGTTCCAATCCATTTTCAAAGGCGCGCAATAAACCAGATCCATCTTTTCAATCAATCCATAATCAACGGAGATCGATGGGGTATGATGAAAACGTTCCTGGACGCTTGGCAATTGAAATGCGGCATAGACTGCCGGATTATACTGCGCAACTGCTTTTTCAAACTGTTCCGATTCAAACATGAAGATACCGCTGTTCCAGACGTAACCGTCTTGAATGTATGCGCACGCCGTATCTAGGTCGGGTTTTTCTTTGAATGCCGAAACTTCGAAACCGCCTGAAACCGCCTTGCCGGGCTTGATATATCCGTAGCCAGTTTCAGGTCCGGCTGGCGTGATTCCAAACGTAACAAACCCCTTGGACGCAAGGGGTGCCGCCTGTAGAATGGTATCGGCCAAAATCTGAGGCTGGTCAATGATATGATCCGAAGCAAAAACAGCACAAATGTCATCGCCTGATTTTCGAATTGCTTGTACGGCATACAAAATGGCAGGCAATGTATTCTTGGGTTCCGGTTCAAGCAAGATATTGCCGGAGAGAAGTGTTTTGCCTAGCTCTTTGATTTGACCCTGAACCAAGTGGATATAATCTTTGCTGGTGACCAAGTAAATATCTTCAATGCGTCCAAGCAGAAGACAGCGTTCAATGGTCAACTGGAAAATAGACTTCTCCATGCCGGATAGCTTTAAAAACTGTTTTGGATAATGTGTTCGGCTGAGCGGCCACAACCTTGTGCCAGAGCCGCCCGCCATAACGATTAACTTCATATCATGAATCTCCCGTGCGATCAATTATTTCGAGGCGATTGCCAAATCGTTTTTAACCATTCGGTGTATTAAATCATCAAAGGATACATGCCGCACCCAACCCAATTCACGTTCGGCTTTTCGTGGGCTTCCAAGTAAAAGTTCAACTTCAGCCGGGCGGAAAAATTGCGGATTGACGCGCAGTCGCACTTTGCCGGTGCTTTCCTCAATGCCAACTTCATCAACGCCCTCGCCTTGAAACTGAAGCGGCATTCCCGCAAACTCAAAAGCTTTGCTGGCAAACTCACGAACAGTGTGTGTTTCTCCAGTTGAGATCACATAATCGTCGGGCGTTTTCTGCTGCAACATGAGATACATGGCGTGAACATAATCTTCGGCATGGCCCCAGTCCCTTTTTGCGCTCAAATTACCAAGCTCAAGCACATCTTGTTTGCCGTGGACGATGGCCGCAACAGCGGCTGTGATTTTACGCGTGACGAATTCAAGTCCGCGACGTTCCGACTCGTGGTTGAACAAAATACCTGAACAAGCAAACATCTCGTAACTTTCACGATAATTTTTGGTAATCCAGTGTCCATATAATTTGGCAACACCATACGGGCTGCGCGGATAAAACGGCGTACTTTCGCTTTGCGGTGTTTCTTGCACCAATCCGAACATCTCACTTGTTGAGGCTTGGTAGAACTTTGCGTCGGATTTCACTTGGCGTATCGCTTCTAACAGATTAGCGACGCCCAGAGCCCCTACTTGCGCAGTTAACAATGGCTGAGTCCATGAAGTGGCAACAAAAGATTGGGCGGCCAAATTGTATACGTCATCAGGCATCGATTGCTTCATTGCAGCAATGAGTGAGACATGATCCGTCATATCACCGTCTATAAAATGAATATGCTCTTTGATGTGAGAGACGTTGCCATAATCAAGTCCGCTTTTTCTACGCATGAGGCCATACACTTCGTAACCTTTTGTAAGCAATAGCTCAGCAAGGTAAGAACCATCTTGTCCGGTTATACCGGTAATTAACGCTTTTTTCACAATCGCATCTCCTGTTTTTTATAATAATCCTTATCATATCATGCTTTTGATGCCATGTAAACAGAGTGTCTCCGTGGTTTACGGAAATCAAAGCAGCCTTTGTCAAAAATTATGTTCGACTGTCTGCTTGACTGCAATGATTTGATTCCTGTCCTTGAAAGCGTTGGTTTTAAAAATTGATTTCCGTGCATGGATTTGGGGGAGCGATTATGAAGTTTTAAAGCATTCTATTTACAAATGCAATATTTTGGTTTCATCTTGGGCAATAATGTGTTAAAGTTTAACTATAGCAGAGGTGCATTGATGTACTTAAGACACGGAAACGAAAAAGAACGCACAAATAAAAAAGGATTATAATAACGTGATGGCATACGACGAAAATGAGTTATGCAGGAGAGAAGAACGTGGTGAATAGACTTTTACAGTATAAGCGTATGATTGGAGAAGCGATCGGGCTTACGAAGCAAAACAACGAACTTGCAAAGCAAAATAACGAACTTGCAAAGCAGAATAATGAGCTTGCCGAACAGAACAACGAACTGACGAGACAAAAATACGAACATCTTGCGTATAAGCTCGAGCGACTTGAGTTGCAGATGCAATTGCAGCACGAAATTGTAGCTGTAAACACGGCGGCTTTTTCGGAGTATAAAAATGTGCACACTGGGAAGGAAATTGTAATTGTTGCGACAGGCCCTACATTGAATCAATATACGCCAATGGAGAATGTCATTCACATCGGGGTAAATAAAGTATGCACAAACAAGAAAATTAAGTTGGATTATTACTTCACGCAGGATTTTGGGCAACAGGTGCCTCGAAGTGTTCCGTATGAAAAAGATATTTTAGAATTGCAGTGCAAGAAGTTTTTTGGACTATTGGCTGATGCATCTTCGTTAGGTGCAATGGAACCTTCTGAAAGTTTTGGTGTGCGGGCAAACGCGACCAGATATTTTGTGGATGTTTCTCTGGATGTTTCAAGAGGTACTTCATCTTCGAAGTATTTATATTCGGACATCCGTTTTCACCCTTTGATGGATTTTTTTACGGTTGTATTTCCGGCTTTGCATTTTGCTTTGTTTACGAACCCCAAGAGAATTTATTTGGTTGGTTGCGATACCAATCACAATGGCTACTTTACAAATGAAGCGCAAAAAGATTCGATTGAGGAAGCGCGCATATACTTATACAATAGAATGATTGGATATCGCCGCGTGAAAGCGTTTGCTCAAAAGTGGTATCCGGAGACGGAGATTGTATCCATCAATCCCGTAAACTTAAAAGGGATATTCAAAGACATATATACCGATGAGCAAGATGTGCCCATGGAAGATGACGAAAGTGCAAATCCAGCAGACGAAAGAGACTTTTCGGATGAAAGTATCAGACGTTTTGTGGATGGACATCTTGAACAAGCGCTACTGAATCGGGTGGAGCATGAAGCATCCTGTAAAGAATGCGGGAAACGCAACTTTTCACTATTGCGCGGCCTTTCCGATGAACATCCAAGCCAGATTGAAATCAATTGCGATTTTTGCAATGTGCAAACGAAGTATCCGCCTGCTTTCGGAAGTGCAGAAACGCTTTTTTTGAAGCCAGTAGAGGGGAACGCAAGACTTCGACTTGTTCATATTGGCTTGCATGAGAACTCCAACGCAGGGGATACGTTGCTGTTTCCAGTCATCCGTAGCTTGCTTCAAGACCATCTTTGCCCAATCGATTTTACGCTGATGAATCTCAGGGCAAACGTAACGCAAGAGATGATTGATGTGATCAATGCACATGATGGTGTGATCATCGGTGGAGGCGGATTGTTTTTGAAAGATACAAATCCCAACCAAGTGAGTGGTTGGCAGTGGGCATGTCCGGAAGATTTGCTACGCAAGATTAATGTGCCCATTGTTGTCTTTGCGGTTGGAAACAATCGCTTTCGCGGGCAAGATGATTTTGACGATGTATTTCGTCAAAATGTGAACACACTTGTGGATAAAGCTGCCTTTTTTTCGCTTCGGAGCAATGGGAGTTTAGAAAGCCTGAAAGGTTATATTGACCCAGCTTTGCATCATAAGCTTATTTTTCAACCATGCCCAACAACAGTGCTTTCCAAGTGTTACCCCTATGAAGTTTCTGATCGTATGGACAAAAACATTTTGGGACTTAACATTCCGTTTGATAGGCAACTTTCAAGATATGAAAGTAAGGAAGATTCAATATTCAAAGCGATTGCAGAAGCTGTCAAGGAAATGGAAGCAATGGGGTGGAAAGTCGTATTGCTCAATCACTTTGACATGGATCGTGAAGCAGCGGTTTGGCTTGAAAAGTATGGGGTGGCATTGGAACAAGTGAACCTGCATGGTGTACATCCTGACAAAGTCATCGAGCTGTACAATCGCTTCGGCGCTGTTATCGGTGGGCGCGGTCATGCACAGATGATTCCGTTTGGTTTAGAAATACCAACATTTTCATTGATTAGCCATGACAAGCTACGATATTTTTTGGACGAGATTGAACATCCCGAATGGGGCGAAGAAGTCCTTTCGCCTTTGCTCAAAGAGAAGTTGATGGAATTTGCCGAAGCTGCTCGAGCGAATGCCATGAAAAAAGAGTTAGAAGAGGCACAAGCAGTTCTATGGCAGACGACGAAGGCAAATATGGAAAAATTAGCGGAGACGTTCAATCTATAGATGAACATGAGAAAAATGGGGGAGTAGCGCGTGCATAAACTGCATTTTGGACCGGGAGCCGCTTGGATAAAACCTTCTGCGGATTGGATTGCGGTAGATATCGACCCTGAAAGAAGCGATATCGTTATGAACTTCAACAAGAAAACAGATTTACCTCTACCTGATGAAAGTGTATCGGCAATTTACGGTTCACATATATTTGAGCATATTGATATTTTCCATGCGCCGTTGGTATTTAAAGAGTGTCATAGAGTTTTGAAACCTGACGGTTTTTTGCGTATTGTTATCCCTGATGTGCGAAAGAGCATGATTGAATATTTAAATGGGAATCATGAATATCCTCTTTTCAAGCGCCGTATCAAAGCACTTAATGAACTTTTGGGTGACATGGGAGGAGAAGTGTCGTTGTTTGAATGCTTGAAGGGTGATTTCATTTCACCAAGCGGGCAACGTGGTTTGCTGGGTGAAAAAAGCCTTGCACACCAAAACGCCTGGGACTATGAAGCCATGGTGTTTGAATTGATCCGAGCGGGTTTTGTGCAAAACAGAATATTGAAAAAAGCGTTCAGAGAAAGCGACTGCCCTGATTTTTCTTTTGAGGGAGAATATCCATCGGAAGCAGATGAGTTTGAACGTTCCTTATACATTGAAGCGAAGAAATAGTAAGGATGAACACATTCATGTGAAGTGCCGATTGCACAATAACATAGAAACGTAAAAAGGTATATGACCTATGAGCATCAAATCGATTATAAAACGCATCATGCGCCCCGTCGTACGTCCTTTGATGGTGCGCATCCGAAACATTGTACGTGAAGAGTTGGAAAGCGTTCGTAAAGAAACTGTCGAATGCAAACTTTCTTATGCAGAAGCGCAATTGGAAACAGATAAAATTCTTATGAGGCTTGCAGGCTTGGAAAGGCGCTTGAGAGCGCATGTGAGGAATGAAGTGCCTTTTGATTACAGTTGTGATATATGTGATCGGCGCGCGTTTTCATTGCTATTTGATCGAGAGCGCAACGGTGAAGATATGTACAATTATATCTGTGAGAGTTGTGGGTTTGTGTTTATGTGGCCTCGCCCTACGGAGAAAGAACTGATGCAGCTGTATCAACAGTCGGAGTTCTCGTTGACTGCCAGAGGATCGGTTATGCCTGATGCTCAAAAATACTACGATTGTGAGCGTGCTGCCATGGTGCGGTATTCGGATTTTCAAAAACATCTTTCCGATGCTTGTTTGGATCGTCCGAAAGGACTTGCGCTGGATATTGGTACTGGTGTAGGCAGTTTTGTTGATGTGCTACGGCGCAATGAATATGAAGCCGAGGGTTTGGAGCCAGATGTGACATACGCTGAAAATAGTGAAAAACATTATTCCATTACCGTACATAAAGTACCACTTGAAAATTTCAAACCCACACGAAAATATAACCTTATAACGGCATTTAACGTATTGGAGCATGTGCTTCATCCAATGCGCTTTGTAGAAGACATGAGGGATTTGTTACATGATGCAGGAATCCTTTATCTGGATATGCCGGGCTTGGATCAAATGCACACGGATATAGATAAGTTTTTTTGGAAACCCCATATAAACACATTCACAATTTCCTCATTGCGTGATTTGCTTCAAAAATGTGGATTCGAGCCAATTTATATCGGCTATAGTTCATTGGGGTTTCTGGATGTCATGGCAAAGAAAGATATCAGCGCATCTCGTACGATGAAGATTGGCTCGTCACAAGCATTGAATGTTGCACGAGCGAAAAGTATTATTGATGCTGCTTACTATCAAACTGGTCAATTGGTTTGAAATTTCATTGTATACTTGTTAGGAAAGGATTGAATCTATGAAATATAAGGCTCCCTATCTAATTGCTGAAGTTGGTTGTAACCACAAAGGCAATATGGAGATTGCATATGAGTTTATCAAAACGGCTGCTGCGTTTTGCGGTGTGGATGCGGTTAAGTTTCAAAAACGAAACAATCGCGAACTGTTGACGCACGAGGAGTACAATACGCCACACCCGAACCCACATCATTCATATGGTGACACATACGGTGAACACCGTGAGTTTTTGGAGCTTGATCTTGAGCAACACGCACAGTTAAAGGCATGGTGCGAAGAGTACGGGTTGACATACGGCACATCGGTATGGGATTTGACTTCGGCACAAGAGATTACAGGATTGAACCCAAAATTCATCAAAATTCCTTCTGCATGCAACAACCATTACGCAATGATTCATTGGCTATGTGAACATTATCGGGGTGATATACACATTTCCCTTGGCATGACGTCACGTGAGGAAGAAAAAAAGCTGATGGAGTTCTTTGTCCAGCATAACAGAAACAAAGATTTGGTGGTTTATGCATGTACGTCCGGTTATCCTGTCGAGTTTGAGGATATATGTCTGATGGAAATAAGCCGTTTGGTTCAAATGTACGGAGACACGGTTAAGCAAATCGGTTTCTCAGGGCATCACAACGGCATCGCCGTTGATATAGCGGCCTACGCGTTGGGCGCAAATGTGATTGAAAGGCACTTCACGCTGGACAGGACATGGAAAGGGACCGATCATGCGGCTTCTTTGGAACCGGACGGATTGCGACGACTCAAACGTGATTTGGCCAACACGCAAAAAGCCCTCGCATACAAGCGAGAGGAAATATTGCCTGTAGAGCAAGTACAAAGAGCCAAATTGAAATATAAGGTGCGTGATACGGAATGAATGTAGCATTTATACCTGTTCGAGGTGGAAGTAAATCCATTCCAAGGAAAAACAGCAAACTGATGGCAGGAAAGCCGCTCGTCTATTGGGCAACCAAAGCGGCAAGTGAGTGCCCTGAAATTGACAAAGTATACGTTTGCACCGACAGTGTAGAAATTCGTGAAGCTGTTGCTGCGTTTGATTTGCCGAACGTTGAAGTCGTTGGCAGAAGTGAAGCGTCGGCGACAGATATTGCATCGACGGAGTTGGCTATGATCGAATTTGCTCATGCGCATGCGTTTGAAAATATTGTGTTGATTCAAGCAACATCGCCGCTCATCACTGCATCTGATTTACAAAATGGTTTTGAGTCATTGAGGCGATATGCAGCGGACGGCGTATTGTCCGTTGTGCGTCAAAAACGCTTTGTTTGGACAGATGCCGATTCGTCTTTTGCTGAGCCTCAAAACTACGATTACGCTAACCGACCGCGTAGGCAAGATTTCGACGGCTTCCTCGTGGAAAACGGTGCTTTTTACATCACGTCACGAGACTTGCTTCTGAAAAAGGAGTGTAGACTTTCAGGTAATATCAAAACGGTTGAAATGCCGCCGGAAAGCTATATTGAGCTTGATGAGCCGGAAGACTGGGCGGTGGTAGAAGCACTTCTGCTGAAGCGCGAGAGAAGTGTCACGATACCGGAAATCAAACTGTTTTTGACGGATTGCGATGGAACGTTGACGGACGCAGGTATGTATTATTCGCCGGATGGTGAAGCGATGAAAAAGTTCAATACCCGCGATGGCGTCGGATTGCGCGTGTTGAAAGAAAAAGGCATCATTGTCGGCATCATCACCGGAGAAGAATCCGAGATTGTCCGTAAGCGAGCTCAAAAGTTGAACGTGGACGAGCTTCTGATGGGCGTTGTTGACAAAGTCGAAGCCATTTTGAAGCTATGTGAAAAATATGACGTAAGTATAAAAAACGTTGCCTACATTGGTGATGATTGGAATGATATAGAAGCAATTCGTGCGGTTGGGTTTGGGATATGTGTTCATGATGCTGCACAGGAAGTCAGAAAAGTTGCGGATTATATAACGACTTCTTCTGGAGGCCAGGGTGCCGTCCGTGAGATCGCAGATATTATTTTATGAAGAAATTTGTAACGGTGAAATAAAAATGCAAAAATTAAAATATAGTTTCAAAAATGATTATAGCGAGCTTGCGCACCCGCAAATATTGGCGGTGCTGTCCGTCGCTGGGAACAAACAATTTGAGGGATATGGGCTTGACGCGTATTCCCTTCGGGCAAGCGAATTGATAAAGACCAAAATCGGCAAGTCATTTGCGGATGTCCACTTTGTTAGTGGAGGAACGCAGGCCAACCTTATTGTGATTTCTTCCATTTTGCGCGCGCATGAGGCAGTCATCGCTTGTGAGACCGGGCACATATTCGTCAATGAAGCGGGGGCGATCGAGGCAACCGGGCATAAAATTTGCACCGCAAAGGGCAGCAATGGTAAATTGGATGTGAGCGGCATCAAGGCGATGGTCGAAACGCACACACGCGAACATATGGTGAAGCCTAGACTTGTTTTCATATCGCAGTCAACAGAAATCGGCTCGGTATACACGAAAGCCGAACTTGTCGTGATTTCGGATTACTGTAAAAATAACGGGCTATATCTATATCTTGACGGTGCAAGGTTAGGCGCGGGATTGAACAGCCACGCCTGCGATTTGTCCTATGCCGATGTTGCGGAATTGGTGGATGTATTCTACATAGGCGGAACGAAAAACGGCGCGCTGTTCGGAGAAGCGATTGTGATTTGCAACGATGATTTAAAACAAGATTTCCGTTACCATCTCAAACAAAAAGGCGCATTGCTTGCAAAGGGCGCATCGGTAGGCGTACAATTTGAAACATTGTTTGAGAACAACTTATATGACGAACTTGCCAAACACGCATATGATATGGCGATGGAATTGGCAAACGGAATAAAAGAGCAGGGCTATGAATTTTTGTGTGATGTTGAGACCAACCAAATATTCCCGATATTCCCCGCAGAGCTCACAGAAAAATTACGTGGTTTATACGACTTTCATGACTGGCAGCAAACGGGCGCAATTCGTTTGGTTACTTCGTGGGCAACGCCCAAAAGCATCGTGGACGAATTTCTTGAGGATTTGAAAAAACTGAGATAATCGGAAAGAGTGAAAGGTGGTGGATGCCATATGTTTCAAAGTGAATACACGCCGCTCGCGCCAAATCAAGACATGGAAAAACGCGAAAAATACTGGACGATCGGAAAAGGATTGCAGGCTGCTGATGGGCTGCAAACTTCTGCGTATCTTGAAACTGTTATCGCAGAGACCCTTGCCAATCAATACAACACAGAACAAGCTGCCGAAAAGGTTTACAACCACTACACGGCGATGGATCCGGACAGCGTAGCGTACAGACACAAAGAAGCCGACATCGTAGCCGCACGGATTACGGTTTGCTTGGAAAGAGAAGATTTTAAGCTATCTCCAATTTCCTTGAAAGCAATCCATCGAGAGTTATTTCAAGATGTGCTTCCATTCAAATGGGTTGGTGAGTATCGGACAGAAAATATTTCTAAAAAAGAATCGGTATTAAACAATGCTTCTATGGTCTATGGCGACTACAAAGCGATTCCGGAGTATTTGCGCTACGATTTTGAAACAGAGCAAAACGCAAGGTATCACACGCCTTTCCAAGAAGCAGATGTTCACAAATTTGCCAAATTCATTTCTACGATTTGGCAAGCGCATCCATTTCGCGAGGGAAACACCCGAACAATCTCGACATTCGCAATTAAATATCTGCGCACAATGGGGGTGCAGATTGACAATGTACCCTTTCAAGAGCATAGCAAGTGGTTTCGTGATGCCCTTGTTCGCGCCAACCACACGGACGCGCAAAATAATATCCGTGCAGATGTTTCATACCTGAATAAGTTTTTTGAAAACGTCATTCTTGGCACCGGACACGATTTACAAGCGATTGATTTGCAATAGAGCCACAGCTCTTTCGTGTCATATTTCACACCTCTCGTATCATTGAGCCATTCAGCAAATAAAACCCGGCGAAGTTTCCTTCGCCGGGTCATCATTGTTGCTTTAGCGTCGGTTCCGAGTGAGCGAAGCGATTGAGGAACAAATAACCACCGGCTATGCCGGTGTGATTAAATAGCTTTAGCTTCAAGTAGAAAAAGAAAACCTCCGATGTTAAAAT